>JBDTWQ010000165.1:0-5896 GCA_040006595.1 Nitrosospira sp. | reverse complement strand
CTAGACACCCTCTGAATAAGTCCTTTGTGGAGCGTGTTGCCTGCAAACTCGGGGACGTATTCAGAGGTTTTTCGGTTTTTATCCGAAAGCTCTCTTCGGAACGCGGCTAACGCTACCATTCAAACAGAAATGGAAGTCTGTCCGTCCATGCCTTTAACCTTCTCTCTGCGCTAATATTTTATACTTGCTAATAGAGCAAAGATTACCGTAGAATCACACCCTTTTCGGTTTCAGACCTCCATAGGCATATACATGGTCATTATTCGACTGGCGCGAAGCGGTGCCAAGAAACGCCCATTTTTTAACATGGTAGTAGCGGACTCCCGTAATGCGCGTGATGGCAGGTTTATTGAGCGCATTGGTTTTTATAACCCCAGAGCGGCTGGAGGCGAAGAAGCCTTGCGTGTTCAACTGGATCGCGTTACTCATTGGCAATCACGGGGCGCGCAACTATCCGACACTGTGACAAGGCTGGTCAGGCAGTTTGGTGCAAAACAAAAAGCCGAAGGAACCAGCTAAGCCAGCGGAAGCAGCCGGACCGATGGTGGTGATGGGGCGTATTATCGGCCCCTTCGGTATATTAGGCGGACTCAAGGTTTTTCCCTATACCGAATATGTAGACGGGTTACGTGGCTATGCGGTGTGGTGGCTGGGTAGCGGCAATGGTGATTGGCAAGAGGCAAAGGTTACTGGATGCGGCGTTCACGGAAGTGTATTGACCGCCGTACTTGAGCAATACACTGACCGTGCCGCAGTAATGAAACTGAAGGGGATGCAGGTTGCGATTCCTCGCAGTCTGTTACCGGTCTTATCAAAAAACGGTAAAGATGGCTACTACTGGTCGGATCTGATTGGTCTTGAGGTTGTTAACCTTCAGAGTGAAGAATTTGGAAAAGTGACCGGATTACTAGAAACCGGCGCCAACGACGTGCTTCAAGTAAAAAGTATAGAAGATGAAAGGGAAAGACTCATCCCTTTCGTCAATCAGGTAGTGGTTAAAGTAGATTTGAAGGCTTGCCGGATAACGGTGGATTGGGGCGTGGACTATTAGCCATGACTTTTGAATTCGACGTTATCACGCTGTTTCCAGAGATGTTTGACGCCGTCACCAAGCATGGGGTAACTGCCCGAGCGAAGGAAAACGCGATTTATCGGTTGCATACCTGGAATCCGCGCGACTTCACTGAAGATAATTACCGTACGGTGGATGACCGCCCGTATGGCGGCGGACCAGGAATGTTGATGCTGGCGCAGCCGCTGGAAAAAGCCATTACCGCAGCCAGGGTCAGGCAGTCAGCCCATGGAATTAACGGGGCGAGAGTGATATATCTTTCTCCCCAGGGGCGGCTCCTCGATCATGACGTAGTGATGGAGTTGTGTGAACTACCGGCACTGGTGCTCCTTTCCGGGCGCTATGAAGGTGTGGACGAACGCTTGATAGCGCGCCAGATAGATGACGAAATCTCTATTGGCGATTATGTGCTTTCTGGCGGCGAACTTGCGGCGATGGTACTGATAGATTGTCTGGTACGACAAATGCCAGGCGTACTTGGGGACCCGGAATCAGCCACTCAGGATTCATTCGTAAGTGGATTGCTGGATTTTCCCCACTATACGCGGCCCGAGGTTTATCAGGGAGATGCCGTGCCGGAAGTGTTAATGTCCGGCAACCATTCCAGAATCCATCGCTGGCGTTTGCAGCAGTCTCTGGGAAGGACATGGCTGAGAAGACCGGATTTGCTGGCGTTGAAAATTGAACGCGGCCTGACGGGTGAGGAAGAGAGGTTGCTGGAAGAATTCAAGCACGCTTACAAAACTAACTGAAATCAAGCGAAATAAAGTAAGGAGCAGCAAATGAATCTGATCGAACAACTTGAAAGCGAAGAAATCAACCGTCTTGGTAAGACAATTCCGGATTTCGCCCCCGGCGACACCGTGATCGTTAGCGTCAAAGTGGTTGAAGGCGATCGTAAACGGGTGCAAGCTTATGAAGGCGTTGTCATCGCCAAGCGCAATCGTGGCCTAAACTCAGCCTTTACCGTGCGTAAAGTATCCAGCGGCGAGGGCGTGGAACGGACTTTCCAGACCTATTCGCCGCTAATTGCCAGCATAGAGATCAAGCGTCGGGGCGATGTCCGCCGTGCCAAGCTTTATTATCTGCGCGATCGCTCCGGAAAGTCGGCGCGTATTCGCGAGAAGCTTCCAGCCCGTGCCACAGTAAAGAAAGGACCACCAAAAGCAGAGTTGGCCTAATCTTTACGTTCCAAAGACACAACGCTCGTATTTAGGATTAATTGAGCGACTTGGGCGACGTAAGCGCAGGCGCGTAGTATTTATACGCAACAATACAACCAGCCGCATCCAAGCCATTTTGAATGGTAATATTTCTGATGCATTGCACCAATTATATTACGTCAGCACTCAGTTTTATTTTGGTTGCGGCTTATTCTCAATTTCTTTAAGCCAGATGTCGTAAACCTCATCAGGCCACAGTGATTTGATCCAGACGATCACGTCATCGATTTCCTGATTTGTCAGTTTGCCATCCCAAGCTGGCATACCCCCGATATCAGCCGGACTACCTACTCGAATCATTCTTTCCAGCGTCTCGGTTGAGTGATGCCAAGCGTGGGCGCTGCCGTCCAGTGGTGGCGGTGGATACCTGCCGTCAGCTCCCGGATTTCGCCAACCTGGAGTAGATTCGCCATTTGGCCCATGACAACTTACACAATTTGCTCGATAAACGGCTTCTCCGCGTTTGATTTTCTCCGGATCTAAATTACGTCCCGCCAGGTTTTTTGGCTGCACCGTCGGCGCGGCAGACGGCGGTGGTTCGGCAGCGGGTGGGGCCGATTCAACAACAGGTGAAGCCGCCGGTGCAGCAGCGGGAGGCGCGGATGTAACAGCGGGTGCCGACGTAGCAGCGGGAGGCTTCGATTCACTGCAACCCACAATAAATCCAGCCGTCATACTTGCCAGAAGGAAATAACGCAGGTTCATGACTGCTTGCCTTTTGTATTCTTCAGTGTCTTCTTCGGCATGAATGCGGCGGATAAAGATTTCCTTTTCTTGTACCCGGCGACAAGAGTAATGGGAGATTTCATGCCGCTCATTTCAATCTCATCAAAGATTCTTTTGGATCAGATGGAAGGTGGCGGCTGTACACTGTCGTATCCCCTTGTTTGTTGATTAAAAGTACATCATAAGGATCGCTACGCGCGCCTTCCATGCCGGGAGAGCCATGCGGCATTCCTGGAGCGGTCAGGCCAATAGCGCGGGGGCGCTCTTTGAGAAACCGCTTGATATCCTGTGCGGGCACGTGGCCTTCAATCGCATAACCGTCAACCAAAGCAGTATGGCATGAACCCAGCGTAGTGGAGATGCCCGCACGCTCGCGTACCTCCTTGTTGCCCACATCGTGGGTATTAACGGTAAAACCATTCGCGCGCATATGGTCGACCCATTTTGCACAGCATTTGCAGGTCGGACTCTTGTAGACGTCGACTGTTGTCGTGGCGGTGGCGACGCTCGAAAAGGTGCCGATCAGAATAGACCCGGCTAATAAAGTGAGAATTGATTTTTTCATTTTGTCCCTACTTGAATCGTCCCGTGCATGCCCTTGGAATGACCTGGCATCGGGCAGGAGAAATTTATCGTTCCGGCTTCAGTGAAGTGCCATACCAGTTCCCCGGTCTTGCCCGGATTGACGCTGATCATGTTGGGTTCGTCGGGGTGTTCTATGTCGGGAAATTTTTTCATCATTTTGGCATGCTTATCCAGTTCCTCCGGGGTACCAATCATCATCTCATGCTTTTTTTTACCGGTATTCTTAAGAAGAAATTTTATCGTTTCACCCTGTTTCACATTTATTTCAGAAGGCTTAAAGCGGTTATCCGCCATTGTTATTTCAACAGTGCGTGAAATCTTGCCTGGGTCACCCGGGCTGCCGATAGATGTGTCTCCTTCTCCATCACGCTGACGATTCTCATCGGCAAAGGCGCCGACCGAGATCAAGCTCAAGGTTAAAGCAGATGTGATCAAGATCTTTTTCATGTGATTTCCCTCTCCGCGCTTAATAGACCCTTCCATGGAATTGTCCAAGTCGTGCTGCTCGATTGAAGAGATCTTATACACTGCATTTGAGTATCTCAATCTCGTTACTCCTGCTTGTCTCGTTGCCAATATATCAAAAAAATACCCGATTGCCCATTCGACGTAGTGTAAGAGTGCGTTACCCGCTGCGCTTTAAAGCACAAAAGCGAAATACATCGCCCGTATCTGGACATTATGGGCGGAATTCCGGTTGGCAGGTTCTATGTGAAGAATTGAGAGCATTTTGGCCATGAATATGCCTATTACCCTTTATTGGTCACCGCCAACGGTTAAAATGCCTTGACCGGAAGGATTGGCAAGATGTACTGTCCCGCCGTCATAGACTTGAAAGTGGCTTTGGAGTTCCTTTTTTTAAACCGCGATATTGTTTGAGAGCAAATCATTATTTTTGTGCAAGGGTTTTTTCATCCCGTTGAGCAGTCCCGAGCAGTCCCTTGAGCGGGCTGTACATTTAAAACCTGTGGCACGTTTTTTGGAATGGATAGCGAGACGCAATGGGCGACAATGCTGCACAATGAGTGGAGTGCGATATGTGGCTGAGAGCACCCCCGGGACACAGTATATCTCAGAGCTGATCGGCTTCATAAGCGCGCTTGAGCACGTCGTTCATATACCAATAATCTATCTGCTCATTTGCCCAGATGAAACTACACATACATGTCCTTCACCCTCGGAGTGTGATGCGCTTATTGCTCTTACTGCTGTGCCTTATTTCCATGCTCGCTCTTTCCGGTTGTGTGTCGCCCATTGCACTCAACCGGGCAGTTGGAGCTTATGACGAAGCCATCACCAGCGCCGCATCCAAACAGCTGCTGATGAACATCGCCCGTGCCCATCATCATCAGCCCATCCATTTCACCGGGGTCTCAAACGTTGCAGCCACCTTCGATTTTCGTTTCAGCGCCGGAGGTACTCCTGCGCTTGGGGGGCTTGCTGGACCGGTATTAATGCCGATATTTGGCGGAAGCGTCGCAGAAAACCCCACCATCAGCATTGTCCCGATCGAGGGGGAAGAATTCACGAAACGGCTCCTCACCCCATTTCAGCAAAATAAGCTCACGCTTTTGCTTCGCCAGCGCTTCGATGTCGACCACTTGCTTCGGCTGATGGCGCAGGAAGTGCGCTTATACCATTCCGGCCAGCAAATTACCTATCGCAACACCCCAGCGGACCGGCCCGGTTACGAGATGTTCCGGCGTGTGGTGCTGCACCTGTCTGCCATTCAAGACCGGAACCAGCTCTACGCCGAGCCCCTGAAGTTCGAACGTACCTGGACCATTCCCGCCGGGTCGGTCTCGGCAGAAGGTTTCCAGGCCCTGGAGAAGGAATTTTTCGTGCTCTATAACAAGCAGGACAACACTTATACCCTTCGTAAACAAGTACCGGGGCCGATTCTTATAACCAACTACGATCCCGACACACTATCTATCGAAGAACGCTCGCAGTTAAGTGGTACGACGGGGGAGTGGATTGCCAATGATGTTGCTTTCGATATCCGCGCTGATCGTCCTGGCGGAGAGTGGCCTATCAAAGGAGTTTTCCGGCTTAGAAGTTTCCATTCAATTCTTTATTTCCTCGGCCAGTCGCTCGGCGAGGATCCGGAATACGATGTCGAAAAGGACCCGCGAACCCCAGCCATTGCTAACGATGAAAATCCCATCGCCACGATGGAACTCGTCATGTCAGACTCGGCCCCCTTGGAGGCCGATCTGTCGATCCGTTCGCATAACCGGTACTACTCGTTGAAGACCGCAGGTCCGCTCGCTCGTTGGAACCTGGATGG
>JBDTWQ010000164.1:0-3827 GCA_040006595.1 Nitrosospira sp. | reverse complement strand
ATGCAATTCCCGGAAATTGCTACAGCCATGATCGAACTCGACGGCAGGCGCTTCACTTCCGAGAATCATGGTCAGGGTCTCACGCACGAGTTGCAATCGAAGATCAGCGCCAACGGTAAACCCTACGGCCAGTTGCGCGTGTTCTATCCCGAGGACAAGCCCTTCCTGGTGCCGGAAGAGCAGAGACTTATTGACGCCGTCGCGAGCGATCTGGAGATGTGGCTTGAGCGCAAGCAAATCGATGAAGCACTGCACGAGCGCCTCAAGGAAATCACCTGCCTCTATGAGATTCGGCGTGGCATGGGACAGGAGTTATCGCTGGACAGTGCCTGCCAGCAGATTTTCGAGCACATCATACCCGCCATGCAATTTCCTGAAATTGCCACTGCTGTGATCGAGCTCGACGGCAGGCGGTTTACCTCGGAAAATCACGGTCAGGGTCTTACGCACGAGCTGCAATCCAAGATCAGCGCCAATAACAAGATCTGCGGGCAGTTGCGCGTGTTCTATCCTGAAAACAAGCCCTTCCTGGTGCCGGAAGAGCAGAGGCTCATTGATGCCGTGGCAAGCGATCTGGAGAGGTGGCTTGAGCGCAAGCTCCTGGAGCAGACACTGGTTTCCATAGCGGAAGAACACCAGCGTGCGATCGGGCAGGAATTGCACGACAATCTTGGGCAACAGATTGCAGCAATCAGCTATCAGGCCAAGGCCCTGGAGAAAAAAATAGCCGCATTGGGGAACGTGGATGCGTCAACGGTTGCTGCTTCCATTGCGGCACAAGCGCAGACTGCCGTGATGGTGTGCAAGCAGGTCGCACAGGGACTGCTTTCCTTCGAACTGGAGACCAATGGTCTTGTGGCCGCGTTGCAGGCGTTTGCATCGAGAATCGCGGCCACCTATAAGATTACCTGCGAGTTTTTGCATAAAAATGAAGTGGTGATCAGCGATAATAATCTGGCGCTTAATCTTTACCGGATCGCGCAGGAGGCCGTCAACAACGCGATACGCCACGGGAGAGCGCAACATGTGACAATTTCGCTGGCCTTGGAGGAAGGAATGCTTCGCCTGTCTATATGCGACGACGGCCGTGGCTTTGTCGGTGCTGGCGCGAAATCCCGGCCGACCCCGGGAATGGGCATTAAAATCATGGAGTATCGTGCCAGGCAACATGGCGCGGTGCTGGAAATCCTGGCGCGCGCCGAAGGCGGCACGGAAGTGCGCCTGGAAATGAGGATGGATTAGGAACGCTTGCTATGTCAGCCTTGAAATCAAAAGTGATGCTGGTGGATGACCATGCCATGTTGCGGCATGGCATGGCGATGCTTATCAATCTCGAGTCTGATATGGAGGTGATTGCCGAGGCCGGTGACGGTGACGAAGCGCTCGCCAGGCTCAAGCTGGAAAATCGCCCCGATATCGTTTTGATGGATGTGTCTCTCAAGACCCTCTCCGGCTTCGAGGTAATAAAAAGCATTCATCATCTGATTCCGGCATTGCCGGTGCTCGTTGTCTCGATGCACGACGAAGCCGCTTATGCCGAACGCGCTTTGCGGGCAGGTGCGCGCGGCTATGTGATGAAACAGGAGCCGGGGGAAGCACTGGTAACCGCTATCCGTGAGGTATTGGCGGGGAATGTGTACCTGAGCAAGCAAATGCACGCCAGGCTGCTGAATCGGGTCGCGACCGGCAGTACGGAGCCTGAATCGCTTATCAACAGCTTGACCCCCAGCGAGTTCGAAGTGCTGCATTTGATCGGGTCCGGACATAGCAGCCAGGAAATTGCCAGATTGCTGAGCCGCAGCATTAAAACGATCGAAACGCACCGCTTCAACATTCGCTCCAAATTGAATTTGAAGGACGGTGCGGATCTGATACGTTATGCCGCCCACTGGATTTCAGAAGAGCGTTAGGGGAACCTCTGAACAAGTCTTACGCGGACGTTCCATAAGGGTTGCCGGCAAGCCGGACCTCTCCTGAAGTTTCCAATGATTCGCTGCGTTTACATTATCCACTTCTGACACCTAAATGTTGTCTAAGGGTTTCCCTTAGTATAAAACAAGGGTTTCCCCAATATACTCATGGTATCGACTGCGATAGGATGGCAACACTTCATTCTATTTGGGTTCATTTGCCATCATGAAAACAAAATTAGGAAAATTCGTTTCGGTTTTATCCATGCTTGGCCTATTGGCTTCCTGTGCACAAATGGGACCTCTGGAAGCACAGAATGCCAATGCCCGCAAGGCTGCCGAGAGTGCCACGACCTACGCCGACCATGAAAGATTGGCAAAGCAATATGAAAATTCGGCCAAGGAGTCGCTCGTAAAGGCAGAGGAGCAAAAGAAACTGCTTCAGCATTATGAGGAGAAGAGCTATCTCTATGGCAGGCAGGCGCAAGATTTCAAATCGCATACCGAGGCGTTATTGCACAAGTACCAGCAAACCGCAGAGGAAAACATAAAACAGGCTTCTTTTCACCATAAGGTGGCTTCGGAACTCACGAAGACTGATTACGCCAATCAGGGAAGCAACCGGAAAAATAAGGCCAGGATTGGAACAGATTCCGAAGACTGGCAGGGGAATTCCGGCAAAGCTCTATAAAGTTGCAGGTACGCATTGGAATCACGGGGAGATCCGCTCAACGTCTGGTGGCAGCCCGGCCTGAGCGGATAAACCTTTTTTACACGAGAACGGCTGAAAAGGCGTCATTTTCAGTACATTCATATCCTCCCTCAGACGATATCACCATCCACGTATAGCCATTTCCCTGCCTCGCGCACAAAGCGGCTGATTTCATGCAAACGATGCGCGCGGCCATTCACCTTGTAGCGCGCCACAAATTCCACCACCGCATTATCCGGCCCCAGCGGTTCATTGCGCCGCCTCACTTCCAGGCCCAGCCATTTTCTGTGTGGTTCTCTAGCAAATTCAAGTGATGCCGGACGTGTGCTGTGATACCAGGTCGCCAGCAGATAATCTTCACGACCGAGGGTGTATGCGGTATAGCGTGAACGCATCAGTGCTTCCGCAGTGGGCGCGATCTCGCCAAGGTCGATATAGCGGCCGCAGCAGCCGGCATATCTTTTACTGGCGACTCCTTCCGGCGGATTGCTACGGGATTCGGGATGCTTAGCCGTTATCTCGGTTGAGCCGCACGGGCACATCTGCTTCGTATCCATATTCACTTGAAAGAATCTGTCGGGTGTCGTCAATTTCTTCCTGTAGCCATGGCATGAGGGGAAGATACAGTAGCCACGGCGTCAGGCTACATAAATATCATGCCTGCCACAGCGGCGGCTCATCCATCAGTGCGATCTGTTCGCGCAATTCCAGGATGCGATCCTGCCAATAGCGCTGGGTATTGAACCACGGGAACGCCTGCTTGAAGGCAGGATCCTCCCAGCGTTGGGCGAGCCATGCCGCGTAATGGATCAGGCGCAGCGTGCGCAGCGCCTCCACCAGATGCAATTCGCGTGCGTCGAAATCGCAAAAATCCTCATACCCCGCCAGCACGTCGGCCAATTGCCGCACCCTTTCGGCGCGTTCCCCCGACAATAGCATCCACAAGTCCTGCACCGCCGGTCCCATGCGGCTGTCGTCAAAATCCACGAAGTGCGGACCATCGTCCGTCCATAGCACGTTGCCCACGTGGCAGTCGCCATGCAGGCGCAATGCGCGCACTTCACCCGCCCGCGCAAAACAGTGGCGCACGCCCTCCAGCGCCTGATTCACCGCGCTGCGATAGGCCGCATCAAGATCCGCTGGAATGAATGCATGCGCCAGCAGATAATCGCGCGGCTGTTCACCGAAGCTGGCGATATCCAGCG
>JBDTWQ010000163.1:0-7674 GCA_040006595.1 Nitrosospira sp. | reverse complement strand
GCACCTCCCCAAACGAAATACAACGCATTGGAATCGGCTTTCCCGCCTGCATCGTCGAGGTCCTGCCTAAATACTTTCAATTCCCCTTGCATCCCCGGCAGGGGAAATGATGTACCCGGAATGGGTATTGGAACCAGACCCCCCGCCTTGGTTGCAGTGCCTCCATCGCCATAGTTTCCGATACCCGATGTGGCGCCGCCCACGGCATAGCCATGAAAATTCACAGGATTTACGTTTCCCGGAAAAAGTGCGGCTGCGAGGTACTCCGAGGCCACAGGACCGTTGGTAAAGCGCCCATTGTCATAGGGACCGAACGGTGAGCAGGGGTGAAAGGGATCACAATTACCGCCCAAGCTTTTGAAAATACTCATAGCGGCGGCAGGGTTGTCTCCTATATCCGAAAGGCTATCGCCGAATGTATATAAACTACTGAAATTACCCGCCCCAACGTTACCCCCGGTCAGCAGCAAAGCGAAAAACGCAATAAAAGGAATTCTTATCTTCATATTATCTCCCTGTTCAATTGACAACAAATGGGGGGCCGATCTTTTCGTTGCCGGCCAAGAAGTCAAAACCAAAAGTCAAAAACCGAAAGCCAAAACTCGACTTTCTACAATCTACGATGAGACAACTCACGCTGGTGCCTGCGATCCTTACAGCACGCGCCGAGGTTACTGGTCTGCCTTTGGGCGCTTGCTTCCTTTGCACCTTGAGAGCGTTTCGTCTAAAAAATCGGTCAGTCTCGATTCCTGAGCAATAGACCGATCACTACCCCGAGGCCAATAGCGAGTCCCACGGTCCGCCAGGCATTTTCATGGACATATTCATCGGTCATCCGGGCCGCGACCCTGGATTTATCCACTACGGACTCTTCGAAATCCTGCAGATATTCTTTGGCGTGCTTCAAGTTTTGTTCGATCTTGTCGCGTAAAACCTGGGCCTTTCCGCCGCTTTCGCTGCTCACGGATCTCATTAATTCTTCGGTATCGCTGATAACCGAATGAAAATCTTCGATCAGCTTTTCTTTGCTCTCTCTAGCGTTAGATTTAGCCATCACATCCTCCATGTAAATTTAAAGTATAGCAGCCGGGGGCAGCGATAGGGAGCGCACTTTGATTGTTATACCCCGCATCTTCTGATTACATACTGTCTTTTTTTTGAGGAGCCTCGTCTGTCTGGCACCGCACATACGCAAAGTGTATTTCTATGTAATCTGCAATTACCCGGTAAACCGGCTGCACTTTTAGCCAAATATTAAAGCCAATCGGAACTAAAAATAGAGAGGACATGATGTCATATCTTCACACACCCAAGCAAAACCTTTTTTTGGCTGCTCTCCCCGAAGAAGTTTACGAGCGCTTGAAATTATGCCTCGAACTTGTGTCCCTGCCGCAGGGATGGGCTGTATACGAAAATGGCGGCGAAATAGACCTTATTTACTTCCCCACTACCAGTATTATTTCTCTGCTCACGGTCACGGATGACGGAAAGTCAGCAAAGATTGCCGTTATCGGCAATGAAGGTTTATTCGGAATTGCCATGCTGATGGGGCGAAAAACCACACCAAACCGGGCAGTGGTGCAAAGTGAAGGTTATGGATATCGGCTTAAGGCAGCTAATTTGCGACGAGAATTCGAACTTGGCAGTCCGCTACGTTATTTACTCCAGCGTTATACTCAATGCCTGACTGCCAAGATCGCACAAACCGCAATGTCCAACATTCACCCGGCTATCAGGGTGGGCATGCCCGTCATGGGATCGTTGCCTCCTTCGGCATGAGTGGTCATGATTTGCATTTGACCCGGGACACGTCGTCAGCAATTTTGTCTTAGCATTATTGCGCGGACTCTAACCCTTACGCCAATCGAAGGAAATTCAACCCCTCGAGGCACATTAATCTGCCCTCATGCGAGAAACGCTCCTTAGCCGGACTTCGACGGCGTGCGGGGCGTGGTCGTCGACTAAAGCAATGACGAGATCATGTTGCACGATTCCGTCCATCGTCACGCCCTCCTCAATCTCCCCGCTGACTGGCTGTACAATCGTGATGTGATACATTGTTTCCCGATAGCGATAGTTAACCGTGAATGTCTTCCAATCCGCAGGGAGACAAGGTTTGAAATACAGCTTATCCACCTCAAGAGTAAGACCCAACAGCGTTTCCAACATCAGGCGATACAACCAGCCAGCTGAGCCCGTATACCACGACCATCCGCCGCGTCCAGTATGCGGGGAAACTGCATAAACGTCGGCTGAAACAACGTATGGTTCGGTTTTGTAGACCCCTACCGCCTCGGGCGTCTGAGTATGGCTAACGGGGTTGATCATCGCCAGCAACTCCCATGCCCGCTTATGATCTCCTAATGCGGCGAAGGCCATCGTTGCCCAGATGGCGGCATGCGTGTACTGGCCGCCGTTCTCCCTCACACCGGGGACATAGCCTTTTATATAACCCGGATTCATGGGTGATTGATCGAAAGGCGGATCGAGAAGTTGAATCAGGCCAGCGTCCCGGCGGACGAGATGCTGATCCAACGCCTCCATGGCCTGTCGTTGGCGTTCGCTGGCGCCAGCTCCAGATAACACCGACCAGCTCTGCGCGATCGAATCAATCCGGCATTCAGTATTACTGGAAGAACCTAGAGGGGATCCATCATCGAAGAAGGCGCGCAGATACCACTGGCCATCCCAGCCATGCTGTTCGATATTCTTGCGCAGGAGACTGGCTTCCTTTTTGCAACGTTCGGTGAAAACCGCATCGCCCCGCCGTTGAGCGAGGCTGGAAAATTGAACGAGCACGTCATGCAGAAAGAAAGCCAGCCAGATACTTTCGCCGCGCCCGTGGAAGCCGACCAGATTCATTCCGTCGTTCCAGTCACCCGTACCCATCAGCGGAAGACCGTGCTCGCCAAACCGTAAGCCATGCACAATGGCCCGCGCACAATGATCGTACAAATTTCCTGCCTGTTCAGAACGAACAGGCAAGTCATAGTATGAGTCCTCATCGGCACCCACTTGACGACCTTCGAGGAAAGTAACGGACTCATCCAGTACACCGGTATCGCCGGTAGCAGCAATATAACGGCAGGCAACCAGGGGCAACCACAGATAATCATCCGAACAACGAGTCCGTACACCGCGGCCTCCGGGTGGATGCCACCAATGCTGAACATCGCCTTCGATGAACTGGCGCGACGCCGACCGGAGCAGATGCTCGCGAACAAGCGCGGGCTCGGCATGAACAAGCGCCATCACATCCTGCAACTGATCGCGGAATCCGAAAGCTCCCCCGGATTGATAGTAGCCGCTGCGCCCCCACAGACGGCAAGCTATGACCTGATATACGAGCCAGCCATTGATCATTACGTTGAAGGATGGATCGGGTGTCTCCACTTGTATAGTGCCGAGCGTGCGCCCCCAGTAACGGTGCACGCTTTCCAAAACCTGATGCGCTACCGCAGTTCCGCGGAAGCGCTGCACAAGCCTGAGGGTATCCTCAGTATGAGACCCGGCACCCAGACGAAAGACAATTTCCCGCGTCTGGCCATCCAGCAACTCGAATGGAACGCGGATAGCGCCACAGGGATCAAGAGCGGGACCTGTGCGTCCTGAAAGTTTCTCCGAAGCCATCCCGGCCGGATTCATGAATCCGCCGTTGCGGCCAATGAATTCAGCGCGGTCACCAGTCACACTGCGCGCCGTATCGTCGACATCAAAAAAGGCAATGCGTCCCGGGAAATCGTTGCTATACGGATTACGCGCAAGCAATGCACTGCTTACGGGATCGATCTCGGTAACAACATGCATCCTGTTCTTCTCCGGCAAATCGCCTAATACCCATTCGACGCATCCAGTCGCCGAAAGCTTGCGTAACCGCCCCGATTCATTACGCACTTTCAATACTGCAAATTTCACCGCGGCATCCAGAGCCACATAAACCCACAGCTCAGAATTAATACCGCCCTCGCTATGCTCGAAAACGCTGTAACCGAACCCATGACGGGTAACATACGGTGTTGTCCCGCGCTTCGGCAGCGGTGTTGGCGACCAGAAATAACCGCTTTCTTCATCACGCAAGTAATAAACTTCCCCACCGGGATCGCGAACCGGGTCATTGCTCCATGGAGTCAAGCGGAACTCATGCGCATTTTCACCCCAGGTATAGGCTTGGCCGCTCTCGGAAATAACGGTTCCAAATTGCGAATTCGCCAGAATATTTGACCACGGTGCAGGGGTCGTCTGGTTCAGTCCGGTCGTTATGATATATTCGCGCCCATCGGGAGTAAAACCCCCGAACCCATTATCGAAGAGTAGCGGACGGTGCATCAGGTCAACAATTTGAGCAGCGTCTGGCTGACGAACCGGCTCCAATCTCATCGGTGGAATCGGCGATTCTCCCGGCACGCGGCGAAGTATCTGCTCCGCCAGACTCCCTTTGCTATCGAAAATAATCACGCGTGCAACGGTTTGCAGCAGGATACGATCCTCGGAGGCGATCTGCTCGGCGCGGCGAATGAAAATTCCGCCGGGGCGATCGAGAACATGAGCTTCCGCACTGCCGGCGACCAGGCCCATGATGTGATCGTGCAGAAGTTGCCGATAGCTCGAATGGTCTTCGTTCCAGATTATCAAATCAACTGCCAGTCCTTTCACACGCCAGTAGGCGTGCGCCTGCACCAGTTGCCGTACCAGGTCAATGTTCGCCGCGTCACTGATCTGGAGCAACACGATCGGCAGATCGCCGGAAATGGCATATCCCCATAGTCCGGACTGGCCACGCTGATTCTTGCTCAACACGGCGTCATCGGCGCGCAGATAAGCATTAGCATAGATTACCGAACCGGCCAAACGTCCGAATAATTGCGCATCAGTCTCGGTCGCGTTGAGCTGCCGCAATACGACCAGGTTGTGAGTCCATGCGAGATCGAAAACACGGTCCGACAAATGCTGATCCTGATACTTGTCAACCAGATTCATGGCCGCATGGCGGGAATCTCCGGCTCCGGTAACGATATCGATCGTCGCCGATTCCCCCGGTTCGATGGTGATGCGCTGCCGAATAGCGACAATTGGATCCAAGACCGAACCGGCACTCCCGGAAAGCGGTGCCGCATCCGCCATAGCCCGCGGCGCGGAGACATTATTTCCACGTCCGATGAATGCCATCCGGTCCGTCTCATAGGAAATTGCCTCGGGGGTGATTCCATGCACGGCCATGAGATGGAACATCCAGGGAACAGGGTCGCTCTGGGAGCGCGGCCGCCGGCTGCAGAGAATTGCATGGCGGTCGGGCAGTATTTCCGTCTGCACAAAAAGATTACCGAAAGCCGGCGCCTGAGCGTCGGCTGCCGGTGGCGCGAGTACTACCTCGGCATATGAGGTGACCTCGATCGTCCGGCGTGTCCATGCGCGATTGGTGATGCGAACCCGGCGCAACTCGATGTCATCTTCGGGCGATACCGTAATCTCGGTGTGTGTATCGAAATCTAGATCACGGCGGCGGAATTCAACGCGCCCCTCGGAAAAAAGGACGCTATAGCGCTTTGCTTCTTTTAACGTGGGCTGGTGAGTATTTGACCAGAATTCTCCGCTCGCCACGTCGCGCAGATAACAGAAACTCCCCCAGTTGTCGCAAGTGCTGTCCTCTCGCCAGCGAGTAACGGCAAGGTCCTTCCAACGACTGCTTCCGCCACCACTATTGGTAACCATAACATGATACCGGCCATTCGATAGAAGCTGCACCTCGGGAATCGGCGTGTTCGCGCTCGAAAGCACCCGCATTGGCATTTCCGGAAGCTCCTTGGTCACCCGAATATCCGGGAGCTCGATGGATTTTGAGATGAAAGCCGAAACCTTCGGAATCTTTTCCTGGAGCAACAGCATCGTTGCCTGAAACGATGGCTCAGACTCGAATCGCCGTTGCATCGGGCGTTCCAGCAACACATAGGCCAGCGAAAGCAGGCTCATACCCTGATGATGGGCCATGAATGAGCGCACCACAACACGTGTTTCTCCACGTCGCAATCGTGAAGGCGTGTAGTCGACCGCTTCATAGAAGCCAAATTTACCGGCCATATCTTCAGCGGCGAGCTGCTGCAGGTTGCGGCAGGCAGCCTCGGGCGCGATCATCAGGGCCAGCACGGAGGCATAGGGTGCAATGACAAGATCTGCACCGAGACCGCGCTTGAACCCCAGCCCCGGAACGCCGAATGCGCGGTACTGGTAATTGAACTGAACGTCGACAGCATTGTATCCCGATTCCGAAATACCCCAAGGTACCCCGCGTTCCTCACCATATGCGATTTGCCGCTCAACCGCGGCCTTGCAGGTCTGGTCAAGAAGCGTATTATCGAACGTCGGCATAACCAGTAGCGGCATGAGATACTCAAACATCGAACCGCTCCATGACAACAGAGCGGGTTCTCCGCCAGAGGTTGTAAGCATTCGCCCAAGCGCGAACCAGCTTTCCTGCGGCAATTCCCCTTGTGCGATGGCCACGAAATTGCACAGTCTCGCCTCCGAAGCAAGAAGATCGTAGTAGCTGGCATCCAGCCGGCGCTCACCGACGTTGTATCCGATTGCCAGTTGCCGCTGCGCGTAGTTGAAGAGGAAGCCATACTCCATCTGTGCCATTTCGCCTGCCTGAACCGCAAGGCGTTCGAGCCTCGCCAATAAATCGCGTGCGCGCTCATTGCCCTGAAGGGCGAGTTGCTCCAGGGAAGGAATTCTGGCGGCACGAGCTGACTCATGTCCGCTGGCCTCCGTAGCGGATAACAGAGGGGGGAACGCGAGGCTGGTTAATTCAGCCAATGCATCCTCACATTGCCTGTTCAATATCTGTGCCCATTCGTGAGCTTCGCTGCGGGAAACAGCTGGCGGCCCATCGACAATCTCCTGGAGCACTGCCCTGGAGCAGGCAACCAGCCGGTCAAGATCAACTCGTACTCCAGCGATGGTGGATGGCTGAGTCGCCATGGCGATCATGAGCGCTTTTTCGAATTGCGCCAGGGAATTTACGGAACTGCAACCAGGAATTTTTTCGAGAATCTGCAGAGTATCGGTTAATGCCAGAAATACCTTTTCACCGACAATCGGAGCATCGGCCGCCTCCAGTAAGCCTGCCCGCAATGTCAGCAGGTGGCCCGCAAGATTGCCGCTGTCAACCGTGGAAATATAGCGTGTCAGCGGCGCCTTCGTTTCCGTATCGTACCAGTTGTAAAAATGACCGGCATGCCGTTCCAATGTTTCCATTGACTGAAGTGTATTGGCCGTGCGCTCAATGAGTTGTCCGACTCCGATGTAGCCGAAATCGTGGGCCGCAACATTGGCCAGCAATGCAAGACCCATGTTGGTCGGCGACGTACGATGCGCGATTGTCGCGACAGGATGCTCCTGAAAATTATCGGGCGGCAACCAATGATCTTTGGGACCGACGAAGGTCTCGAAGAAGTGCCATGTCCGACGCGCAACCTGACGCAAAAAATGGATTTGTCCGATCGTCAACTCGGCGCCGGGGGCAGGAAGCGACCGGCTTATCCACCATGCAATAGCGGGGGATGCAGCCCAGAGCAACAACACCGGTAATGCGACGATCAATGAAAACGGTGTGATCACCGCGAGTCCGGCCACGGTCACGATGGCAGTAGCGGGTCCTATCCACATCGATTGAAAGGA
>JBDTWQ010000162.1:0-9610 GCA_040006595.1 Nitrosospira sp. | reverse complement strand
ACACTAGCTGAAGCATGCTTCAATCAATAATAGCGGCAGCTAACCGGGTCGTAGCCTGGTTTAAAGTGGGATCGGAAATGGCTCTTATTCGCTGGAATGATTATTATCGCGGCTTACGCGGCGCCCTGGCGAACAGCCGATCATAGATAAAATCAGGCAGTAATTTCAGAACCGTCGCGACGATTGCCATTTGCCAGGGAATCACAACGAATAATTTCTTGTGCTCAATGATGCGAACAATTCTTTCAGCAACAGCTTCCGCCGTCAGGATGAAGGGCATGTGAAAGGGATTATTCGCCGTCATCGGCGTGGCGATATAGCCGGGACAAACGGTAATGACGGATACACCACTGCCGTGCATTTCCACTCGCAGGCTTTCCAGGTAACTGATGGCAGCAGCTTTGGAAGCGGAGTAGGCGCCACCCCCGGGGAGACCGCGATAGCCGGCAACACTGGCGATACCGACCAGGCTGCCTTGTCTGGACGTTCGCATTGGTATAGCAAAAGGCTGGAAAAGGTTGACCATGCCGATGACATTGGTGGCAAGGATGTCCTCAAAAACCTTGCCATCTTCGGCGTATTCGGTGAGGGTGCCCCGGCTGGTGCCAGCATTGGCAATAACGATATCGGGACAGCCATGGCGGCACATAAAATCCTGCGCGGCCGCCTGGATGGCGGGAGCATCGCGGACATCAGCGACATAGAAGGATGTGCTGGATAATTCTGCCGCAAGGGTTTCCAATAAGTCTCTGCGCCTTGCAATCAAGCCAAGCGTCGCGCCCATGCCCGCATAGTATTGTGCTAATGCTCTGCCTAAGCCGCTCGATGCGCCGCTAATAATGACTTTTAATGGCATCGAGTAGCGGTTGCGGGCTTGTCAGGTAGCGGGGCTGAAGAAATGCAACGTTATTTCTTCAGCCTCTCCTTGCGTACTTTCTCAATTAATTCATCAAGTGTTCTGATCGTATCCTGCGGTGTGCCGCCCATTCTTCCGCTGGTCAGGTATCTGCCATCCACGACTACAGTAGGAACACCTGAGAGATTGTAATCCTTTGACATATGCGTTGACCGGGACACCTGATTCTGAACCGAGAAAGAGTTGTAGGCATCCATAAATTTCTGCCTGTCTATCCCCTGCTTCGCTATCCAGTCGAATAATACGTCGTCCTTGGTCAGATCAATCTTGTCGAGATGAATGGCCTCGTAGACTTTGTCGTGTAGCCTGTCCCTTTCTCCAAGTGCTTCCAATGCATAAAAAGTTTTTAAGCCAGGAATCCAGTTGGGGCGAAAGACAGCCGGAACATAACGAAAGCTTACATCTTTAGGAGCCTTCTTCAGCCAGGCTTTGATGTGGGGATGCAAATCGTAACAGTGCGGGCAACCGTACCAGAAGAATTCGAGAACTTCTATATTTTTTCCGCTTTCTGTTGGTTGAGGGTGAGGCAAGACAGTGTAATCACGCCCTTCAACGAGTTCAGCACTAGCGCCGGAAATACCGGTGAGACTTATGCCGACAAGCAAAAGCGCCGCTGCAAGTAAACGTATGGGATTCATTTTTTCTCCTTGAGATAACTGGATGCTTTTGTTCGCGCCGACGAGAGGATCAAATGCTCCCCTAATTCACTCTTTCATGTACTTTGATGAGACTGCTCTGCACGCCATTTTGTTGCAAGGAAGCGCGAACCTGATTGATGTCCTCAATTTTAGTGAAAGGCCCTATACGTACCCTGTGCCAAATACCTTTTTCTGATAAGTCGGCAGCTTGAACAGAGGCCTCCACCCCGAGCATCGCGAGTTTTGCTTTCAGATTGTCCGCGTCATCAGCATTCTGGAAAGATCCGGCCTGAAGAAAATATTTGTCTTTGGACAATGGTTTTTGCGCTGCCTGTTTGAATTGCTGCTCAGTTACGGGTTCCTCGGCACCAGGCAATATTTTATAAAATTCGAAACGGGGTTTGCCATTAGCGGTTTTGGCCGATTTGTCTTCACTGCCAGACGTTTGTACACCTTTTTGCGTTTGGCCAGTTTGGCTTACGGCATTTTTTCCCGCCGCGCTATCCGCGAGTTTGTCCGGGGAGATGAATGGGCTCGGCGCATTGTTAATAACCATCCACATGCCAATGGCGCTGAGAAGGCCCAGCGCATAGCCGATAAACAGCCCTAACAAGAGAGGGTTCCCCATTATGCCGGAGGCTGGAGAATTAGGGCGGGTTTTGTAATCTCGGCTCATGAAAGACCTTATAAAATAGGCTGCCTACATCTTTTCCGGGGCGCTTACGCCCAGTAATTCCAAGCCGTTAATCAGCACTTGCCGTATCGCAGCAATGAGCCCTAGGCGGGAGAGCCTTAGTGGAGTTTCCGGCACGAGGAAACGGGTAGCATTATAGTAACTGTGGAACTCGCCTGCCAGTTCCCTGAGATAAAAGGCGATCAGATGAGGGGAAAGTTCCTTTGCTGCCACCTCCACTATTTCAGGATAATCGATCAGCTTTTGCAGTAGAGATAATTCCGCAGGGCTCGTAAGTGAGGACATATCCGCAGTGACAAGCAGTGCATTATCTTCGCCCCACTGCTCCATCACACTGCAAATCCTTGCATGAGCATATTGCACGTAATACACAGGGTTATCATTGCTTTGCGATTTAGCCAGATCCAGATCAAAATCCAGATGCTGGTCGCTTTTGCGCAGCACGTAAAAGAATCGCGCCGCATCGTTACCTACTTCCTGGCGTAATTCCCGTAACGTAACAAAGTCTCCTGAGCGGGTAGACATGGAAGCCTTCTGGCCGTTTCGGTAAAGCACCGCGAATTGCACCAGAGCTATTTCGAGTTTTGCAGGGTCAAGTGCCAATGCCTGCATCGCACTTTTTACCCGCGGAATATACCCATGATGATCGGCTCCCAATACATCGATAACACGTTCAAAACCACGCTCAAATTTGTTGAGATGATAGGCGATGTCGGAAGCGAAATAGGTGAACTGCCCGTTTTCCCGCTGTATGACCCGGTCTTTTTCGTCGCCGAAATCAGTCGAACGGAACCACTTCGCGCCATCCTGCTCATACAGATAATTCTGTTGCGCGAGCAATTGAATCGCATGTGCTACCCTGCCGCTGTCGAATAACGACTGCTCGGAAAACCACGTATCGAAAGCTACGCCGAATTCCATCAAGTCATTGCGGCAGTCACCCAATTGCTCCGTAAGAACAAAATTGTGAATATACGCATAATCCTGGCCCAGTAATTTTTTAGCGTTGGCGATTAATCCGTCGAGCTGCGCCTCCGCATCGACATCTGTTTCCCGGGAGAGATCTTCAAATAATAAATCAGATCGATGCAGATAGCGCCCGCCATGCGCCTTGTAAATCAGCCGGGCCATATCGCGTACGTATTCTCCCTGATAGGCGTTGCCGGGAAAGCGCGAGCTGGCCCCATTCAATTCCAGATAACGCAGCCAGGTGGAAAGCGCCAGAATATCCATCTGCCGTCCTGCATCGTTAACGTAATATTCGCGTTCGACGGAAAAACCGGTGGCTTCCAGCACATTGGCAAGGCTTGCGCCAAATGCCGCACCGCGCCCGTGACCTACATGCAGCGGCCCGGTGGGATTTGCCGAAACGAATTCCACCAGGATTCTTTTGCCCGCGCCGGTGTTGCCATGACCAAACCTTTTGCCACCCTCCAGCGCGTAGCGTGGAAACCATTGTTTGACGGACGTCTTGAGAAACAGATTGATGAACCCGGCACCCGCGATCTCGATTTTTTCCAGATAAGGTGAAGTGGACAGCGCATTGATGAGCAGACCGGCGATATCACGTGGATTTTGATGCAGCGGCTTGGCCAATTGCATCGCCAGATTGCAGGAGTAATCGCCATGGCTTGCTTGCTTCGGGCGGGCGAACTCGATATCTGTGTCTAGACCCAGCGGCGCGATTTCACTCAAGGTATGGCGCAGGAGCTCGGTAAAATGAAATTTCAGGTTGGGCTGGTCTGGTGGAGTCATGGTTTCATCGTGATTACGGAGCGTATGCAGCTGTTATTATAACGACATTGGTTTGGATTTACGCTTGTCAGCGTAGTTGCACAGCAATAAAGCAACCTTGGAATCAGTCCCCACGGAGCGCGGTGTAGGCAAATTTGGGTGACTTATGCAGAAGTTCCTGATACGGACTGATGAGAAGAAAAGAAGTGGCGATTACTCGTGCTGAAGATAATGAGGAATATGGGAAAAATATGTGTCGACCCGGCATAATTCCGGTTAGCTCTTTAGTTGAATAAGCGTTACGCTGCCAAATCGTACTTGTCGTCATTGACCGGTATGGAAGGCATCCTTGTCGCTACGTCACCATCGCAATCTCAGGTAGCCTTCTTTTTCAGCGAAATTAAAGCGCACCACATTGGGGCCACGGCGTATCGGCGCTTGCTTTGCGAGAGGCTTGAATGGTCCGGCGGCCGAATGCGATCGTTCAAGTCGTAGTTGCCGTTCGCGCGGTGAGAAAATCCGCAGTTCGAACTGCCCGGCGCGAATTTCCCGCAACTGGGGGGCAAATGGCTGCGCCAGCGGTTCGCCCACGAACACGCCTTCTCCCGGCCACACCACGCTCTTCCAGTAGGCTTCGATGGCGCTTGCGCCAAGCGCATAGTGGAACATGGCAATACCAGGAAAAGGAAATTTCTGCATATAGTTGCAAGGTTCCACTACGGTGCCGTAGCTCGCTGTGGCGCCCGCCTCCAGCCAGCGCAGGCTGCTCATCTGACTTGAATCGGTGAGCTGGCCGCCGGCCGATGTCAAATGATCAGCCAACGCACCCGGCAGGAAATCCAGCGTATGTAATTGTGGTACGTGCGCCAGTCCTGTGAAGTAAAAAAGGACGTCATGACGATCGGTAATAGCGTCGGTTTCGAGAATTTCGATGGGAAAAACACCGTTTAAATCCTTTGCAGTTTTCTCGAAATAAGTTGCTCGCACACTACGCGCCTTGTCGGGCGTAATTATAAGATAAGCATGTCCCTCCGGGAAGCTATGGTCAGCAGCGACGCCCCGATCGATAAGGGCTTTGACCTGTTCAAAATTGGTTCCTGCCAGCATCATTGCCGGCCGTAAGTGGTGATCGCTGAAAGGATGAAGACTAGGAGAGTTGAAATATGAGCTGGGCTTGGTCGGGCCGCATCCGGACGAGCAATAGCCTTCGTCGAAACCGAAAGCCAGTGCTGAAGTCAAAGACATGCACGCTACCCGGTACGGATCGGTCCAGGCCACAGCGTAGGCTTGAACATGAGTGGGAGTGATCCGGTCAATCTCGGCCTTCAGTTGCTGAAACTCATCCTTCGAAAGCGCGGTACGACCGGGCGGGAAATGCAGATGAATCATGTTGGCTGCCGGGATATGGCGCGCCTTCTGGTAGTAATCTCCGATTTGCCGTGATAGCTGATCCTCGTCGTTAATGATGACAGCGAGATCGTCGGGTGTCAGCCCCGTACGTGGTAACTGGACTCGCACCTGAGCGTCGACGGGCAAAGGCCTGAACAGCAGAGCGATCAGCAGAATGACGAGAAATTGTGCTAAAAACTTTGTCATGGGTACCAGGGTAGAGATGCGGCACGGCAACATCTGTTCATATACAAGCAGCCATATTTCTGAAGCTTCGCCAAGTTGGAAGGCCCTCCGCGAAGCGGGAACTGGCAGACCTCGATTCTTAGAGATGTCCTTATTCTTCAAGCGTGTTGCAAAGCAAGCTTAATCCTCATGCATAATAACGGCTCACGGAAAATGAGTCCACCGCCCCATGCTGTCTCTCCATGATCTGCTTTACCAGCGTGTGCCGCGAGTACCCGTAACGCAATTACTGGTGATTATCAATCTGCTCGTCTTTATGGCCATGCTGGCTGGGGGTGCAGGTTTGTGGCACTCATCCAATAGCATACAGCTGGCTTGGGGAGCAAATTTTGGTCCGGCTACACAGGATGGGGAGTGGTGGCGGCTCGGTAGCGCCATGTTCCTCCATTTTGGCGCCGTCCACCTGACATTGAATCTTTGGGCGCTCTGGGATGGCGGGCAGCTCGTTGAACGTATGTATGGACACGCTCGGTTTGCCGGCATCTATTTCGCTAGCGGGTTGACAGGCAATCTGTTATCGCTCGTCGCGCACAGAGGGTTAGCTGTGTCCGGCGGTGCGTCAGGCGCCATTTTTGGCATGTATGGCGCTCTGCTGGTATTTCTCTGGCGCGAGCGGCGCAGTCTTCATCCTCATGAATTCCGCTGGTTTTTCTGGGGAGCAGCGGGTTTTGCGGCAGCCACGCTTATTCTCGGTTTTCTGATTACGGGTATCGACAACGCCGCGCATATAGGCGGTTTCTTAACCGGAATACTTGGCGGAATAATATTTGCGCGGCCCATTGATGCCGTAAGAAAAGTAACCCGTCGCAGCCGCCTGCTCGCGGGAAGCGCTTTTGCCTTGGCTATTATCGTCCTGAGCAGCCAGATTCCCGTACGCGTCTACCGATGGAGCGAAGAGGTGCTGGCGCGCAAGGAGATTGGGGAATTTTTGCGTGACGACGTTGCGATCAGCCAGGCGTGGCAAACCATACTTGACGAGGGAAAGCGTGGCGATATCTCGTTCGACGAGCTTGCAGGACGCATCGACACGGCTGTTGGCGATCGTTACGAAGAAAGCTTTGAGCAACTTTCCCATCTTCCTCCTAATCCTGCCCTGCCTTCCGCCGCGACAGTGGAAATCCTGCGCCATTATGCCGAGCGCCGCAGGGATGCCTCACGTGCGCTGGCGGAAGGACTACGCGCCAACAAGCCAGAGCAGATTCGCGATGCCCTCGAAATGGTAAAGCAGTCGCGGCAACTGTCTCAGCCTGACTGACTCAGCCTGACAGAGCGTCATCCACGGGAATTTCGAGAAAAATTTTGACACATGTCAAAAAATATTGCACTATGGTACGATGCACTAGTAGTAGTAAATTCTACTGGCGAAGAATACTAGATGTAGTGGTTTTGTAGCGCCATAGCATCCAGCTTCAGTCAATGGGAACGCGCAGATTTCCCGTACAGATGAGGAGAGTCCAATATGCAGCTCGTAACAGATAATTCAACCCACACGGCAGTACCCGGGTACGATTTTTCTTCAACCCTTTCCAATTCGGATTCGGATTCTCGCTATTCCCAATACAAGATCATTCGCCGCAATGGCTCCGTCGTTGCATTCGAGCCGAACAAGATTTCCATTGCGATGACGAAGGCATTTATCGCTGTCAACGGTGGTCAAGGTGTGGCTTCCGCCAGGGTCCGCGAAGTGGTGGCGCGACTGACCGATGATGTGGTGAATGCGTTGATTCGCCGCCAGCCTGCGGGCGGAACTTTTCATATCGAGGATATCCAGGACCAGGTAGAACTGGCATTGATGCGCTCCGGTGAGCACGATGTGGCGCGCTCTTACGTGCTCTATCGCGAGGACCGTGCGCGCAAGCGGGCAAAACAGAAGGAAATGGCGGTGGTGGAAGTACCGGCCAGCATTCTGAATGTGGTGGAGAATGGACGCAAAACCCCGCTCGACACGGCTCAACTGCTGGCGCTGATCGAATCTTCCTGCGCGGGTTTGGGCGAGGGGGTGAACGCCACGCTGATACTTAAGGCCACATTGAAAGACCTGTACGACGGGGTGCCGGTGGAGGAGGTAAGAAAATCGGCTATTCTATCGGCGCGCGCGCTAATTGAAAAAGAACCCGCCTACAGCTATGTAACAGCGCGATTGTTGTTGCATACCATTCGTTTCGAGGTGCTGGGCGAAGAAGTCGTACAGCAGGAAATGATGGATCGCTACGCGGACTATTTCCCCGATTTCATTAAACGTGGTATCGAGGCTGAGTTGCTGGACGAGCGTCTGGTACAGTTTGACCTGCCACGTTTGGCTAAAATACTGGATGCTCGCCGCGACCTCAAATTTGGTTATCTCGGTTTGCAGACCTTGTATGACCGTTATTTTCTGCATGTACAGGACCGGCGCATTGAGTTGCCGCAGGCATTCTTCATGCGTGTGGCGATGGGGCTTGCGCTGAACGAAGTTGACCGCGAAGCACGCGCCATAGAGTTCTACCACGTGCTGTCAAATTTCGATTTCATGAGTTCTACCCCAACCCTGTTTAATTCAGGCACCCGCCGCTCGCAGTTGTCCTCATGTTATCTCACCACTGTGGCGGATAATCTCGATGGCATTTACGAAGCAATCAAGGAAAACGCCCTGCTTGCCAAGTATGCGGGGGGACTGGGTAATGATTGGACGCCAGTGCGGGCGATGGGTTCGCGCATCAAGGGTACCAATGGCAAATCACAAGGTGTGGTACCGTTTCTCAAAGTGGTATCCGACACCGCGGTGGCTGTGAATCAAGGTGGCAAGCGCAAAGGCGCGGTATGCTCTTATCTGGAATCATGGCATCTGGATATCGAGGAATTTCTGGAACTGCGCAAGAACACTGGCGATGACCGCCGCCGTACCCATGATATGAATACCGCCACCTGGGTTCCCGACCTGTTTATGAAGCGCGTAATGGAGGGGGGCGAATGGACACTTTTTTCACCCTCCGACGTGCCTGACCTGCATGAAAAGTTTGGTAAACGGTTTGAGCAGGCCTACCTTGCCTATGAGGAAAAAGTCGCACGAGGCGAGCTGAGTCTGCACAAGAAAATTCCCGCGCAACAGTTATGGCGCAAAATGCTCAGCATGCTGTTTGAAACCGGACATCCATGGATCACTTTCAAGGATCCATGCAATATCCGCTCGCCGCAAAACCACACCGGTGTAGTGCATAGCTCTAATCTCTGTACCGAGATAACCCTGAATACCAATGATCATGAAATTGCGGTGTGCAATCTGGGTTCGGTCAACCTGGCGGCTCATATCAATGACGGGGAGCTTGACGCCGGTAAGCTCAAGCGCACTGTCAGTACGGCCATGCGCATGCTGGACAATGTAATCGACATCAATTTCTACGCCGTAGCCAAAGCACGCAATTCAAACCTCAAGCATCGTCCAGTGGGGCTAGGTATCATGGGTTTCCAGGATTGCCTGCATATGCTGCGCGTTCCCTACGCTTCACAGGAGGCCGTGGAGTTTGCCGATCATGCAATGGAAGCGGTTGCCTACCAAGCCTATTGGGCTTCCACTGAATTGGCCGAAGAGCGCGGCCGTTATGCTTCCTATCGCGGAAGTCTGTGGGATCGCGGCATCCTGCCTCAGGATACCCTCGATCTGTTGCGTGAGGAACGGGGGGGGTATGTCGACGTGGACATGTCGGCCACACTGGAATGGGATGCATTGCGTGAGCGCATTAAGAAGCATGGCATGCGTAATTCCAACTGCCTTGCGATTGCACCGACCGCAACCATTTCAAATATCATCGGTGTATCCGCCAGCATCGAACCAACCTTTCAGAATCTTTACGTCAAGTCCAATTTATCGGGAGAGTTCACCATGGCTGGCGAGCACTTGGTAAACGACTTGAAAAAACTCGGACTCTGGGACGAAGTCATGATTTCTGATCTCAAGTATTTTGATGGCGCCTTAAGCAAGATAGACCGGGTGCCGGCTGATATTCGCAGACTTTA
>JBDTWQ010000161.1:0-3460 GCA_040006595.1 Nitrosospira sp. | reverse complement strand
GACAGGCTTCAAGAAAGGTGCATAACTTTTACAGTGAATGAGGCTTTCTTCCTAGGGCCTGTTAACACTTATTTCGCACCCGCGTTGCTACACAAAAGACGCGGAGGCAAGGCGCGAAGCGCAGGCCATAGTGAGCCTATGGCCAAGCTTTGCAACGCGGTATCCGCGTTTTTTGTGCGCAACCCGAAGGGACGGGACGGATTTCATCCAGCCCTTCGTTACTCGCCGCTTACGGAGGCCCGCTCCGCCGCGCGGCTCATGCCTCGTGCTGGATGAAATCCGTCGCCGTCGCGGGTGCAAAATAAGTGTTAACAGGCCCTAGTAGTTTTCTGTCTTCGGTTCGCGGTTAAGTAGCGCCTCTACGGCCATTCTGGCCGGCACGCCATCGTAGAGTATGCCGCATATTGCCTGTGTAATCGGCATTTCAATTTTTAGTTCCCGGCTTAGCCGCAATGCCTCCCGGGCCGTATGGACTCCTTCCGCGGTATGTCCAAGCTCCCCCAGAATGTCCGGCAGCGAATGACCTGCCGCCAACATTAGCCCCACCCGCCGGTTGCGTGACAAGTCACCGGTACAGGTTAGTATCAAATCGCCTACTCCCGTCAACCCCATGAAAGTTTCCATACAGCCGCCGAGTTTTAGCCCCAGCCGGGTAATTTCCGCCAACCCTCGCGTAATCAGGGCTGCGCGGGCATTGTGACCAAACCCCATACCGTCGGAAATGCCTGCGGCGATCGATATGACATTCTTGATCGCTCCGCCCGTTTCCACTCCGACGACATCCCTGCTCGAATAAACCCGTAGCCGGGCAGTATGCAATTGTGCCGCAACATTTCGGGAAAATCCTTCATCATGCGATGCCAATGTCAAAGCAGCAGGAAGCCCTTGCGCTACTTCCTGCGCAAAGCTAGGTCCGGATAACACGCCGCAGGGCGCCAGACCGGCGTATTCCTCCTGTGCCACCTGATGAGGCAGCTTAGCGGATTGCGCTTCGAATCCCTTACAGCCCCACACTACCGGTACCACTTTTCCGGAAGCAACAATTCCCCGCAATGTCTCGCGTAATCCGGAAATGGAAACAACGATCAGGGCGAGTTCCGCATCCTCAACGGCAGCATCGAGAGCGGATGTCAACTGCAGGGAATCGGGTAAGGAAAAGTCTGGGAAATAGCGCCGGTTAGTGCGCTGGGAAACAAGCTCGGCAAGATGATCCGGACTCCGGGTCCACAAGGTCACGTGATGGCTCGAACTGGTGTTGGCGCTGAGACTGATGGCTAACGCAGAGCCCCACGCACCCGCGCCGAGAATAGCTATTCTCATGAACCCCAGACTTGTTGCGTTCTGACGTAACCAATTTGTCCGCCGCGGTGACGCACCTTGACCCAACCATTCGCAGCAGGCTCCAGTTGTTCCAGAACCACGTTTTGCTGCGCCTGAAATACCAGCGCCGAACTTGCATTCGCGGCCTGATAAGCCTCAGCCTGCGGTGCGGTAACAATTACATAGCGTTTTTCGCTTAACGCTTTTTCTTCCACCCAGGCAAGACTACCCCCACTATCGCGCACCTTGACCCAGCCTTCAACTTTCACCACCGCCTCTACCGGCAGATGGCGGCTTGCCACATACAATTTATCGGCCTTAAGCGAGGGCGCGTCATACATGATGGTCGCATTATCGGTTATCGAAAAAAACTCAAACGCTGCAATGGCATGCGCCGGACACAACAGTATGCCAATCAATAGCGCCAGAGCCCGGCACTGCGGGAACAGGATGGTGACGAATGCATCACAGGCATACTTCATTTTCAGTGCGTCGTTTGCTTCACTTCTTCCAGTTTCTCTGTTGCCGTGGCATTCGTCTCAGCTTGCTGCTTCCCCTGGTGATAAAGCGCCTCGAAATTCACAGGGCTTAGGATTACTGCATGAAATCCGGCGCGGGTAACGATGTCAGAAACGGTTTCGCGCAGGTAGGGAAAAAGAATATTGGGGCACGCAATCCCCAGCACGGGATCCATCTCAGCTTCCGGCACATTACGAATCTGAAAAATGCCTGCCTGCCCCACTTCAACCAGAAACATGGTCTTATCCTTGACCTTTGCGGTAACAGTTATAGTCAGCAGTACTTCATACATGCCCCCGTCTATGCGCTCACCCTTGGAGTGCAGCTGTATGTTCACCTCAGGTGTTTCGCGCTCAAGAAAAATTCTGGGGGCATTGGGAATCTCCAGAGATAGATCCTTGACATAGATTTTTTCAATACCAAAAACCGGCTGCTGCTGGTCGCTCATGGGAGGTTCCCTATGGAGTAATCAAAGATGGGGATGTTACCGTAAAAAAACTGTGCCGCAAGGGTGAAGTTATTCTAAAAGACCGATCGAACAAAGATGCAGAACCTTATCATGAAATGCAATGCCCATAGCATATGCCAGCCGAGGGGAATCGGTTACGGGATTCTGAGGGACTCCGCGCAATTGAATTCCCAAGATCTTTGCTGCTCCGCTCCCTCATAATAGCCGGCGATCAGCCTGTCAGGAGTTTTATCAACCCATCGCTGCGGTCGAGCTTCGCCAAATCGTCATAACCCCCTACATGAGTATCGCCTATGTAAATTTGGGGAACAGTGCGACGCCCGGTTTTTTCCATCATCTCGGCACGCCGGGCCGGATCCAGATCAATACGTATTTTTTCGATTTCTACCACTCCCCTGTCACGCAACATTCGCTCCGCTCTTATGCAGTAGGGACAGAAACCGGAGGAGTACATGATTACCTTCATCATATACGCTTCCATCACTTCTTTACTATTGGCAGATTTGCCTGTCGCCATGCATCAAATCCGCCTTCGAGGTTATGCACATGCGCAAACCCATGGCTGCGCAAAAGCGAGCCTGCTTTGCCGGAGGCATTTACACCACTGCGATGTATTAATATGATCGGCTTGCTCATGAATTTTTCCAGTTCGTGCAGGCGTTCCTCAAGCTTGTCAGCGGGAATATGCTTTGAATTGGGCACATGACCCGAACTGTATTCACTTCCCTCCCGCACATCCAGCACCAACGCGTCCTTGTAATTAATGAGTTGAACCGCCACCAGCGTATCCACCTCAGTGCCGGAGCGGCGGGATAGCAGCGGCCATAACAACATACCCCCACTCATCAGGGCAGCTGCAATCAGGGCAATATTATTCTGCAGAAATGTCACTGTCACTTCATACTCCTTAATTTTCTCAACCGTGAATTTTATCAGAGATGGGAATGTTGCGGAATTCTCGTTCTGGCGGGCTCGGAAAGCTCGGGTGGATAATTGGTCAAAGCAAGTCGTCGCCGCTCCGATGTGGGCTATCTACTGATTCCGCTCATATCCGGTTGTTATCTATTCCCGTCGAGCCTATCGGACAGTAACAGATTTGTTTTCTTCACTTGCTCTCAAGCGCCGGGAAACGTGCGTCCCGGTGCCTGCGTG
>JBDTWQ010000160.1:0-11180 GCA_040006595.1 Nitrosospira sp. | reverse complement strand
CCGGAAATCGTTCCGTCTTTGATGCGTATCAGAAGTTGCGCAAGTTGAGTGGGGGGCAACGGACAGCTATCAAAAAATTTTCCTTCCTCATTCAGATGGCCGGAGATGTCGCCCATTACCCAATTTGCGCAAAGTTTCGGGTCGGAAGGAAGTTTATCGACTACCGCTTCGTAGTACTCCGCAATTTCCCTACCGGCGGTCAGCGTCGCCGCATCGTAACTGGAAAGCCCATAGTCTCCCTCAAGGCGGGTTCGCATTTGCTGCGGCAATTCTGGCAAGCCACCTCGCACTTCCGCGATCCAGTTCTCCCCAATCTCAAGCGGCAACAAATCCGGATCCGGGAAATAGCGATAATCCTGCGCGTCTTCCTTGCTGCGCATGGCGCGGGTTTCATCCTTTTCTGAATCGTAGAGCCGGGTTTGCTGTTGTATGGTCCCCCCATCTTCAAGGATTTCTACCTGCCGCCTGGCCTCGTAATCTATCGCTTTCTCAAGAAAGCGAAACGAGTTGAGGTTTTTTATCTCGCAGCGGGTGCCAAGCTTGTCCGATCCCTGGGGTCGGACAGATACATTGGCATCGCAGCGGAACGAGCCTTCCTGCATGTTGCCATCGCAGATACCGATCCAGCGTACCAGCGAGTGTAGTGTTTTGGCATAGGCAACCGCTTCCGCGCTGCTGCGCATATCCGGCTCGGAAACGATCTCCAGCAGAGGCGTACCGGCACGATTCAGATCAATGCCAGTCATGCCATGAAAATCCTCATGGAGGGATTTGCCCGCATCCTCTTCCAGGTGCGCACGAGTGAGGCGAATGGTTCTTTCAGCCTCGCCAGATTGAATCGTGACGCTGCCGCCTTCAACCACCGGCAGTTCGTACTGGCTGATCTGGTAACCCTTGGGCAAATCGGGATAGAAATAATTTTTCCGCGCAAAAATCGAGGGCGAGTTGATTTTGCCGCCCACTGCCAGACCCAGCTTGATCGCCCGCTCCACCGCGCCGCGATTCAATACCGGCAACACCCCCGGCAACGCGAGATCGACCGCGCAAGCCTCGGTATTGGGCGCCGAGCCAAATGCGGTCGAGGCGCCAGAGAATATTTTTGATTGGGTCGAGAGCTGGGTATGCACCTCAAGACCGACAACAATTTCCCATTGCATTGCGAGTATCCTTTTCTTATTCAGAGACTCTTACCGACGCACGGAGAAAAATTGAAACAATCATCGGATTATCCGCGTGGGTCCAAGAGTTCAAGCCTGTAGTGGGATGGGCATCCGGACATGCCAGTCGGTTACCCGCTGGTATTGGTGAGCCACATTCAGCATTTGTGCTTCGGCGAAGTAATTGCCGACAATATGCAATCCCACCGGCCTGTTTTTGTCACCAAAACCGGCCGGAATAGATATGCCGGGCAACCCCGCGAGATTAACCGCGATGGTGTAGGCATCGGATAAATACATCTGCACCGGATCACTGCTTTTTTCACCAAGATTGAATGCAACCGTGGGTGAGGTCGGCCCCATGATGATGTCACACTGTTTGAATGCCTCGGCAAAATCCTGCGCGATCAGACGGCGCAGTTTCTGTGCCTGAATGTAATACGCGTCGTAATATCCGTGCGATAGCACGTAAGTGCCAATCAGAATACGGCGCTTCACCTCTGCGCCAAAACCTTGGGCGCGGCTCTTCCGGTACATGTCGTTGAGATCGATATATTCCGGAGCACGGTAGCCATAGCGCACACCATCGAAGCGAGAGAGGTTACTCGATGCTTCCGCTGGCGCCAGCACGTAATAAATAGGCACTGAAAGTTTCGTGGTAGGCAGCGATACCTCGACCGTTTTTGCACCAAGCTTGCGATATTCCGCGATGGCCGCTTCCACGGCACGCGCCACATCACTGTTTATTTCCTTGACGAAATATTCCTTCGGCAGGCCGATACGCAGGCCGTCCAGCGGCTTTTCCAGATCGCACGTGTAATCTTCCGGTTCACGCTGCAAACTGGTCGAATCCCGCACATCGAATCCCGCCATGACGTTCAGCATCAAAGCCAGATCTTCCGCTGATTTCGCCATCGGTCCGCCTTGGTCGAGGCTGGAAGCAAATGCAATCATGCCATAGCGCGAGACCAGTCCGTAAGTGGGCTTGAGGCCCGAAATGCCGCATAGCGCCGCCGGCTGACGGATTGAGCCACCAGTATCAGTACCGGTTGCGGCGGGTGCCATACGTGCGGCGACCGCACAAGCGGAACCACCCGAGCTGCCACCCGGTACGGCCGTGATATCCCATGGATTTTTCACTGGCCCGTAAAAGGAGGTTTCGTTGCTTGACCCCATGGCGAATTCATCCATGTTGGTTTTGCCGATGTTCACTGCCCCGGCTGCGTTGAAACACTCGATCACATGGGCATCGTAAGGCGAAATGAAGTTCGACAGCATCTTCGACCCACAGGTGGTCAGCCACCCCCTGGTACAAAAAATATCCTTCTGGGCGATAGGAATACCAGTCAACGGATGCGTCTGTCCCGCCGCGATCATCACATCGGCAGCGCGCGCCTGGGCAAAACTCGTCTCTTCATTGATCGTAATGAAAGCGTTGTAACCTGGGTTCAACGCCCTTAAGCGCTTAAGAAACTCGCCAGTCAGTTCGGTGCTGGAGATTTTTTTCGCCGCGAGCAATGCGGAAAGTTGCTTGAGACTGAAGTTAAACATAGTGTTTGCGGAGTGGAGCGCGGAAAGGTGGCAGAAGAGTTCCAGGGTGCGCCGAAGGAATCTCCGAATAAGGCCTCGTGGAGCGTTGCTGGCAAAATCGGAGACTTATTCAGAAATTCGCCAGGCTTCACTCAATAACTTTTGGTACCAGGTAAAGCCCCGCCTCTACCTTGGGTGCTATCGACTGAAACAATTCGCGCTGATCGATTTCGGTTACGAGGTCCGCGCGCAGCCGCTGCATAACATCCTGAGCATGGGACATCGGTTTTATCGTCGAAGTATTCACTGCCTGCATCTGCTGGATCAGGCCGAAGATATCCGATAATTGGGCCAGTGCCGTACGTGCCTCATCCTCGCTAACTTCAAGTCGGGCAAGATTTGCAACACGCTTTACATCATCCAGAGACAGTGACATTACCGCCAAAACCCTTATATTCAAATAGCTAATAGAGTATCATAGCCCGCCTGACTGACGCATTCTTTTCGCGCGCTTTTTATTACTGTTGTCTCCAACGGATTCTGCCACATGCTTAATTTCATAAACAATAACATATTGAAGGGCTATTTTTCGACCGATATGGCGATTGATCTGGGCACCGCCAATACCCTGATTTACGTCCGTGGTCAGGGCATCGTCCTGAATGAACCTTCGGTAGTGGCGATACGCCAGGATGGCGGCCCGAACGGCAAAAAAGTAATTCAGCAAGTAGGGTTGGCGGCCAAGCAGATGCTGGGACGCACTCCCGGCAATATCACCGCGATCCGTCCTATGAAGGACGGCGTAATTGCCGACTTCACTGTTACCGAACAGATGCTGAAGCACTTCATCAAGAAGGTGAATCCGCCGCGGCTGTTTTCTGCCAATCCCCGCATTGTAATTTGCGTCCCTTTCGGTTCCACTCAAGTGGAGCGCCGTGCCATCCGCGAAGCTGCTTATGGTGCCGGGGCGCGCAAGGTGGAATTGATCGAAGAGCCGATGGCGGCGGCTATCGGCGCCAATTTACCGGTCGAAGAGGCAACCGGCTCCATGGTGGTCGATATCGGCGGCGGCACTACGGAAGTTGGTGTAATCTCGCTGGGGGGTATCGTTTATTCGAACTCGGTACGCGTTGGCGGGGATAAGTTCGACGAGGCTATCATCAATTACATTCGCCGCAACTATGGCATGCTGATCGGCGAAGTCACCGCCGAATTAATCAAGAAGGAAATCGGCTCTGCCTTTCCGGGATCGGAGGTCCGTGAAATGGAAGTCAAGGGACGCAACCTCGCGGAAGGAATTCCACGCAGCTTTGCCATTTCCAGTAACGAAATCCTCGAGGCTTTGACCGATCCCCTGAACAGTATCGTCAGTGCGGTCAAATCGGCGCTGGAACATACGCTGCCTGAACTGGGTGCGGACATCGCGGAAAAAGGCATGGTGCTGACCGGTGGCGGCGCACTGCTGCGCGATATCGACCGCTTGCTAATGGAAGAAACCGGATTGTCTGTAATCATTGCAGAAGACCCGCTTACCTGTGTCGTGCGCGGGTCAGGAGTTGCACTGGAAAATATGGACCAATTGGTCGGCATATTTGCCAGCGATTAAATGGGTTCGACATTCCCTATTAGCCCCAAGCGGAGCGCACTCTGAATTGGGAACCCCTGAAACCTGAGACGTAATGGAAATGGCCCCGCAGTTTTTCAGGCACGGTCCTAGTCTGCTGGCACGGCTGGTTTTTTTTGTGTTGTTGTCATTACTGCTGATGGCAACTGATGCCCGGTTTAAATATCTTCCCGAAATTCGCCAGGCTTTTGCGATAATCATCTACCCGTTACAAAACCTCGCCAATGCGCCCTCGGCGGTCTATGACGCAATAAGCGAATTTTTCGCCAGTCAGCATTTGACGGTCGAAAACGAGGATCTCAAGCAACAACACCTGATCGACCACGGACAACTCCAACGGCTACGAGCGCTCGAGGCTGAAAATGCGCAGCTCCGCAAACTCCTGGAAACCGCGCAACGATTGGAAAGTAAAGCTGTTATGGCTGAAATCCTGCACGTTCCGCGCGACCCGTTCAACCGCAAGGTCATACTCGATAAAGGAAGTCAAAGCGGTATTCAGCCAGGCCAGGTGGTGGTCGACGATGTTGGCGTGGTGGGACAGGTAACCCGCAACTATCCATGGCTATCCGAAGTCACTCTAATAACTGACAAAGATCATTCGGTACCGGTACAAGTGGTGCGCAATGGTCTGCGCTCGGTCGTGTCCGGCACAGGCAAGGATGGGACGCTGGAGTTGCGTTATGTGGCAGTTAACACCGATATTGAAGAGGGCGATATGCTGGTGACTTCCGGAATAGATGGAGTTTATCCACCTGGTCTTCCCGTGGCAGTGGTGTCAAAAATCGAGCGTAATCCTACGTATGTCTTTGCCCAGGTTACTTGCACGCCTGCCGCTGGGGTGGGTCATTACCGGCAGTTATTAATATTATCTCTCCCAACCTCCGTTACGGAAACCAAAAATCCGGCAGAAGCGATAGAGATCAGGCCCGAGGGCAGGAAGCGAGACAAAGTTGGCATTCGCTGATTATCCCAAGCAGGAAATTCTGCGGCCTGTCAAAGGATCGTTTATCTTTCTCAGTTTGATCCTAGCGCTATTGCTGAATCTATTACCGCTAAAAGGTATTGTACTGACATTGTTCCCGGATTTCATCGCATTGACGATACTTTACTGGTGTATCAATCAACCGCAGCGAGTCGGTATGAGCACCGCGTTTGGCATGGGCCTGTTAATGGATATTGGCAACGCCAGCACATTTGGTCAGCATGCCCTGTCATATAGCATCATGGCTTTTATTGCGCTGTTATTCCACCGGCGCTTGCATAATTTCGGTTCGCTGAAGCAGGCCCCCCAAATGGGATTGATATTGCTTACCGGGCAATCTGTCATGCTTCTGACTTGGCTGCTGGATGGATCCGATTTTCCTGGTTGGGATTTTTTTATTGCGAGCGCTACAGGTACCGTGTTGTGGCCGCTCTTCTCCTCATTACTGAGAATACCCCAGAGGCCCAGGTCTGATTCCAATGTATTATGAAGCGAACGGTAGAGCTTCGTAATCACCCGCGTGAGCTGCATTATTTCCAGCTACGGCTTGCCATCGGCGCCGTGTTCGTGGTGCTGCTATTCCTTTTACTATTTGCCCGTTTCTTTTACTTGCAGGTATCACAACGCGACCACTATCACACCTTGGCGGAAGCCAACCGAATATCCATTTCGCCTATTGTACCTAATCGCGGTCTGATTTTTGACCGTAACGGCGAGGTATTGGCGCATAACTACTCGGCCTATACGCTCGAGATTGTACCGAGCAAGGTTGCCAACCTGGAAGTGCTTATCAATGAATTGTCCACCGTAATCGAGATAGCAGCGAGAGACCGCAAGCGTTTCAAGAAACTTATGGATGAGAGCAAGCGGTTTGAAAGCCTGCCCATTCGTACCCGTTTATCAGATGTGGAAGTGGCGCGCTTTGCCGCCAACCGCTATCGTTTTCCGGGAGTGGAAATCAAAGCGCGCCTGTTCCGCCAATACCCAAAAGGAGAGATTGCGTCACATGTGGTGGGTTATATTGGCCGCATTAACGACAAGGATCTGGAGAAACTGGAAGCCGACGAGAATCTGGCTAATTATCGCGGCTCGCTGTACATGGGCAAGATCGGTATCGAACAAAGCTACGAAAGGGAGCTGCACGGTATCACCGGCTTCGAAGAAATGGAAACCGATGCAGCCGGCCGGGTAATAAGGGTGATATCCCGAACCCCGCCGATCTCGGGCAACGATCTGACGCTATCGCTCGATATCAAGTTGCAGGAAGTTGCGGAAAAAGCATTCGGAGACCGGCGCGGCGCGCTGGTAGCGATTGATCCCACCACCGGCGACGTGCTGGCATTCGTCAGCAAGCCAGGCTTCGATCCCAATTTGTTTGTCGATGGTATCGACTCCGAGAACTGGGATTTGCTGAATAACTCCATCGACAGGCCGCTAAACAATCGGGCTTTACGCGGATTATATCCGCCAGGCTCCACGTTCAAGCCGTTCATGGCGCTGGCTGGGCTGGAGCTGAAGAAACGCACGCCCCAACAAGGCATCAGTGACCCCGGATATTTCAGCCTGCCCGGTAGCACACACCGCTTCCGTGACTGGAAGGCGGGTGGCCACGGCTATGTGGATCTGCACAAATCTCTGGTCGTGTCGTGCGACACCTATTATTACGGACTTGCCAATGACCTCGGTATAGACAACATTTTCAATTTCACCGGTCAGTTCGGGTTGGGGAAGAAAACCGGAATCGATATCGAAGGCGAAGTCGCTGGACTGTTGCCTTCACAAGAATGGAAAATGAAACGGTACAAGCAGAAATGGTATGCGGGCGACACCATATCCGTGGGCATTGGCCAAGGCTACAATCTGACTACGCCCCTGCAACTGGCTTTCGCTACTGCGATTCTCGCCAACAAGGGTACTGCCTTCCGCCCCCATCTGGTGAAGCAGGTTCACAATAACAGGAATGGAGAAGTACGCGAAATCGTCACACAACCTCTATATACGCTCGATCTCAATCCCGATAATCTGACGCACGTTCAAAACGCGCTGATAGCCGTAACCCGGCCTGGAGGCACTGCAGCGCTCGCCGGGGCGGGCGCTGCCTATACCTTCGCAGGAAAAACCGGTACGTCGCAAGTGGTCGGCATGAAGCAAGGGGAAAAATATGTGGAAAGCAAGGTTCAGGAACGTCATCGCGACCACGCACTATTTGTTACTTACGCACCGGTGGAAAATCCCAGAATTGCGCTAGCGGTACTGGTGGAAAACGGCGGACACGGTGGCGCTACTGCTGCACCGGTCGCCAGACTGGTGATGGACTATTACCTGCTCGGCAAGTTGCCCGAAGAAGCCGCGGCAAAGGCCGTCGACGAAGACGAAGAAGGCGCGCATGATTAAGCCGCTGAGCCTATGGCACTATCTCACGCGTTATGTGGACGGGTTCTTGCTGTGCGGAATATTGCTGCTGATGCTGACCGGCCTGATCACACTGTACAGCGCCACCGATGCAAACCTCAACCGTGTCACCAATCAGGCGGTAAACATGCTGGTGGCGCTTGGCATCATGTGGCTGGTTGCCAACATTCCGTTGCAACATATCATGCGCATTGCCTTGCCAATATATGTAACCGGCCTTTTTCTGCTGCTTGGGGTGATGCTGTTCGGTGAAATTAACAACGGAGCGCGGCGCTGGCTGAACATCGGTGTAACGCGCATCCAGCCTTCCGAGCTGATGAAGATAGCCGTACCACTGATGATGGCATGGTATTTTGATAAACATGAAGCTACTTTGCGGCTGCGGGATTACGCTGTCGCTACGTTGCTGTTACTAATTCCGGTAGTGATGATCATGCGTCAGCCGGATTTGGGTACCGCATTGCTGATCGCAGCCAGCGGCTTCTACGTTCTGTTTCTCACTGGGCTATCGTGGCGCATTATGGCTACGCTATTGATTGCCGGAGCTGGTAGCTTGCCGATCCTATGGTCAATGATGCACGATTATCAGCGCCGGCGCGTTATGACGCTGCTTGATCCGACACAAGATGCATTGGGGGCCGGCTACCACACCATCCAGTCCACCATTGCCATAGGATCCGGCGGTGTCCTTGGCAAAGGCTGGCAGAACGGAACTCAGACTCATCTCGATTTCCTGCCCGAGAAAAGCACCGATTTCATTTTTGCGGTGTTCTCTGAGGAATTCGGTCTGGTCGGCAACTCATTGCTGTTGCTGTTGTATCTGGTGGTAATAGGCCGCGGCATGGTGATCGCCGCCAATGCCTCGACCCAGTTTACCCGTCTTATCGCCGGCTCGATTACGCTGACTTTCTTTACTTATATTTTTGTCAACATCGGCATGGTTATCGGCATTTTGCCTGTGGTGGGAGTGCCGCTGCCACTGATCAGCTACGGCGGTACGTCAATGGTGACAATGCTGCTTGGATTTGGTATTTTGATGAGTATACAAACGCATCCCCAACTGGTGAAGACTTGAAAAACATCCACTCAGGATTCAGCAGTATGTTGAATCCCGCGTCTACCATCCCGGCACCGGTCACTCGGATTATTACCGTAGTCTTGCTTATTTTTGTTGCGGGCTGCGGCAGCGTCCTGAAACGCGATACGGTGGGAAAGGCACCTTCGGCCACCTCCGTAAAATCAGGTATTGCGGCAAAAAAGGGTGGCTATTATCTGGACGACGGCCCGGGCGACAATCCGCCTGCTGACCTTGACTCTATTCCTGATGCCATTCCACGGGATGAACCGTTGCGCCCGGCCAATATGCGGCCTTACGCCGCACTGGGAAAATCCTACACACCGATGACGACCCTGGCATCGTACCGGGAACGCGGGATCGCATCATGGTATGGCCGCCGTTACCATGGGCAGAAAACAGCATCCGGCGAACCCTATGATATGTACACCATGACTGCCGCTCACACCACTTTGCCGTTACCTAGCTATGCCCGGGTCACCAACATACAGAACGGGAAATCCGTTGTAGTGCGCGTCAATGACCGTGGCCCGTTTCACTCTGACCGCCTGATCGATCTTTCCTATACCGCCGCGTACAAGCTCGGTGTGCTGGATGGCGGCAGTGGGTGGGTGGAAGTGGAAAGCATTCTGCCGGGCGCAGGATCATCAATGCAAATTGCATCAGTACCTGCCCCTGGTCCGAATTCGGCCCCGCAACCTACTCTGATACCCGCCACTATCCGGGAAAAAACTGCCCCGCGTTTGCTTGCCATAGAACCGCCAAACGGGGAGGCCATCCCGGATTTATTCGAAGCAGCCTATTCGCCTCCGCCAGCCGGCACATCCGTTCCCGGCGCTGCTGATGCGTCGGCTACCCCAGACACAGGCGGAATCTACCTGCAATTGGGTGCATTCAGTGCCTACGATAATGCGGATAATTTTATCACCCACATGCGCGCGGAACTTCCTTCATTGACCAACATCCTTGGCATCGTTTCAAAAGATGGCATGTTCAAGGTCCACGCCGGACCCTATCCCGATCACGCTGTAGCCAGGCAGGCGGCCGATAAAATCGCTCAAGCGCTTTCCATCAAGCCGATGTTGCTGGTGCGATGAGTTTCCAGATCGAGACATAAAACTGGCGGGGCCGCAAAGGGAAAATCAAGACTCTATCGCAAAGTAAACATCGGGCCGGGCCCGGTTCCAATATCCCGCTGATAGCAAAATGTTCGCTCACTTGATAGAATCGAGTTTTTCCTTCGATTAATTCAGCCATCACTACACTCAGGATCATCCATGACCACCAAAAACTTCTACCCCACAAAAAAAATTGGCACGTTTTATCCCCCGCAACGTGTTTTGATGGGGCCGGGGCCGTCGGATACCCATCCGCGTGTGCTGTCCGCCATGGCCCGCCCGACGCTGGGTCACCTCGATCCGGTATTCACGGATATGATGGAGGAATTGAAAAGCCTGCTGCGTTATGCCTTCCAGACCTCAAATCTGCTGACTTTCCCGGTTTCCGGTCCGGGTTCGGTCGGCATGGAAATGTGTTTCGTCAATATGGTCAGCCCTGGGGATAAGGTGATTGTGTGCCGCAATGGTGTATTTGGCGGGCGCATGATCGAGAACGTGCAACGCTGCGGCGGCGTAGCGGTCGTCGTGGAAGACAAGTGGGGAGCGCCGGTTGATCCGCAGAAAGTGGAAGACGCGTTGAAACAGAATCCTGATGCGAAGGTTGTTGCCTTCGTCCATGCCGAGACATCCACCGGCGCACTGTCGGATGCAAAATTATTGTGCGAAATCGCGCATCGCCATAATTGCCTCACCATTGTGGATACCGTCACCTCGCTGGGCGGCTCTCCTCTCAAGGTTGATGAATGGAAGATCGACGCGATTTACTCCGGCAGCCAGAAGTGTCTGTCGTGCCCGCCGGGTTTGTCGCCCATCAGCTTTTCGGAACGCGTGGTGGAACTGGTCAAGAATCGCAAGGGAAAGGTACAAAGCTGGTTCATGGATTTGAACCTGCTGCTGGGCTATTGGGGAACCACCCGTACCTATCACCACACTGCCCCCACCAATGCGCTTTATGCGTTGCATGAAGCTCTGTTCATGCTGTATGAGGAAGGACTGGAACATTCCTGGGCGCGCCATCAGCGCAATCACACTGCGCTGAAAGCAGGGCTGCAGACTCTCGGCATCGAGTATCTGGTGGAAGAGAAATCCCGCCTGCCGCAGCTCAACTCGGTGTATGTGCCGGAAGGCATCGATGAAAAGGAAGTCCGCCGCAGATTGCTAGCAGACTATAGCCTTGAAATCGGTGCGGGACTAGGCGATCTAGCCGGAAAGATTTGGCGCTTCGGGCTGATGGGTTATTCGAGCAAAATGGAAAACGTAATGCTATGCCTGAATGCGCTGG
>JBDTWQ010000159.1:0-1811 GCA_040006595.1 Nitrosospira sp. | reverse complement strand
ATCAGACTTCCGTTGTCATATTCGAATTCCACATTTCCTTTCAAATGCCGCAGACGACTGCAATCACTTTTCATTGACTCGCAGCGGCGATAACCTGATACCTGGTTCTTATTTTGTTCCTGTCCTTTCGTTTTTTTCGCTTAATGTCCGGTCACGGTATATATTTTGGTTGATAAGCAGATCATGTTTGTTATAGCACGGATGAACATAGACGAGTACTCTAACTGGTTAAGGGATAATAACGGATAAACACCGGTCTTCAAACCAGCGGCGGAACCCCCGATACCCGAAGAATCCCTCTTATGAAAATCAGCCTTTTTGTTGCCGTCTTCGCCATTTTCCTCCTGATTTTGAGCCTGACTGTGAGTTTCGGAACGTCCGCTCACGCCATCCGCTCCGATGAGTTTGTCTTGAGCTATATCGGCCAGCAAATAGTACCCAATAAAACACGTTTCAATGGCACCACCATCGGCGGCTTGTCCTCATTAGACTACAATCCCGGCACCGGCCGTTATCTGGCCATCAGCGATGACCGGAGCAAAATCAATCCGGCGCGTTTTTACGAGCTCTCTCTGGACCTTGCCCAATTTCAGCGTTCTTCCACACCCGGCATGGCAGGTGTCACTTTTCATGCGGTAACCACCATCCAGCGAGCCGGGGGAGGCGCTTTTGAAAGCAAATCGGTAGACCCGGAAGCCATGCGCTTCGATGCCATCCGTAACAAAATTTACTGGAGCAATGAAGGCCAACGCACCATTTTCGGTTTTCAGAACCCAACGGTGCATGAAATGAACCCCGACGGCAGCCATAGCCGCGATTTTGTCGTACCTGTCCACTATTATCCGAGTGGTTCCAATATGGGAATATTTCCGGGCGATAAAGGTATCTACGACAATCTGGCTTTCGAGAGCTTGGCGATATCCGTGGATGGCAACACTTTATATACGGCCACCGAAAATGGCCTGATACAGGATGCCCCGCCCACCAATATTTTCACGGGTTCGCGCGCGCGCATTCTTTCCTTCGACATCGCCAGCGGAACGTCCGGCGCCGAATACATTTACGATGTCGAATCGGTTGCCGTCGCCCCTGCGTTCCTCGTCGGTTTTGCCACCAATGGGCTGACCGATTTCGTCGCCATCGGAGACCGCCAGTTCATTACTATCGAGCGTTCCTTCACGCTGGATGCGGTTGCGCCGTTTAGTGCCGAGACCGGTTATACCATCCGCCTGTATTATGCCGATGCACGCGGTGCAACAGATGTTTCCGGAATGGCGTCCATTGCCGGCAGAAGTATCGAGCCGGTAAGCAAGACTCTGCTGCTGGATTTATCGGATCTGAGAAACACCGATGGCTCTCCCCTGGCACTGGGCAATATTGAAGGCATTACCCTCGGCCCTCTTTTCAACGGCAAACGCACCATTGTGCTGGTAGCCGACAATAACTTCGCCAGGAATCACTTCACGCAATTCTTGGCGCTGGAAATTAGCGCCATTCGATAGAGTATGATCTTTATGTCTTCCATGTCCTCATAACCCTTCAAAATTAAGCCCAGCGTGAGAATCTGCAGAGATTCCATTTTAAATATTCAGGTTGTGCTGCTCAAACGAGCGGCACCACTTCTGCTACTAAGGGTTTCCCTTAGCATAAAACCAGAGTTTCCCCAATGTACTCAGAGTATTGACTGAATTAGGATGAAGTCACTTTCATTCCATTGGATTCATTACGATCATGAAAACCAAATCAGTTAATATTTTTGCAGCGTTATCGATGGTGGGCCTGCTGGCTTCGCTGAGCCCTTCCGTGACCGC
>JBDTWQ010000158.1:0-10845 GCA_040006595.1 Nitrosospira sp. | reverse complement strand
CTTCCTCTTCCTCTTCCTCTTCCTCTTCCTCTTTTCCCTGCATCATCATTAGCTGGCCGCAGGGTCTGCCCAGTATTTCGACTTTCCCGCCGCAAACAGGAACATCCACATCGTGAGAACAAACGGAAACGTCAGTGTAGGCAGGCCTATCGGTGCCAGGAAATTGGCCAGACCCGCTTGACACACCACGGTTAAAATACCGGCCAAAACTGCCAATACGGCACTTCTGCCGTCAGGTTTGAGGAAGACCCATCCCACGGCCATCATGGTCAGAACCGGGTTGAACGAGTATAACCCCATCTCGATCATGCCTTGATTCGCACCCAGAAGGGTGGGAACAACGACTCCAATCACCGTACCGCCCAAGGCCATCAGCGCGCCCCGCAAGGAAACGATCGCAATGCCGGTTAAAAACAGAATGCCGACTATCACACTGTCTGCAAACATCACTTCGGCAACCCCTTTGGTGAGTGCGGTAAACCACATCTCAGCCGGAATCGCCACGACACCGGTAACTACGGAAGGAATCCCGGGCGGCGGCAAAACCGGACCCCGCGAAAAACTGTCGAACGCATACACCGCAACCAGGAACATCCAGCAGGTCAGAACAAACGGCGAAGTGGAGGCAGGAATCTTGTAGGGAGCAAGGATTCTCATCAAGGCGGCCAGCACGACGCTCGACAATATCGAGGCAAGTACCACATACAACCAGAGTTGGGGAGAGGGCTCCAAAAAAAGAAACAGGCAGGGCCCTACCAGAGTGCCGTTAAATCCGTACAATCCCGCATCGATGTCGTCCTCGGAAAATCCGAGAAGATAAGCCGCAGCAGTGCTGCTTATTACCCCTACGGTTGCCGCGGCTCCTGCGGTCACGCCCCCAATAAAAAGCGCCAGCAGAAAGATAAACCCCGTCACCGCGTTACAGCAAAAAAACACCTGGCCGACACCTCTCAGAATCACGCGTAGAGGACGGGGCATTGCCTTATCTATTGCTAATGACCATTCCATTATAATTACCTCCAGAGTTGAGTTATTATTATGACAATGAGATATTTTTATGCTGTGGTTGCCCCAAAAGCACGGTCATCTGTCAGCGATCCTGACTCAAAGCTGAGCTTCTTTTAAAATCTTCCGAAGGCGAAAGCTGAAGCGTTTGGTGTAACTACCTGGATTGTTGCGCTTTAACCTCATCCAGCAACCCCTGCTTGACGATGAAATCGACAATCTTGTCCACGCCTTCCCCGGTATGCAGATTGGTAAAGACAAACGGACGCTCGCCGCGCATCTTCTTCGCATCGCGCGCCATCACTTCCAGACTTGCCCCCACATAGGGCGCGAGATCAATCTTGTTGATAACCAGCAGGGCGGAACGTGTGATGCCAGGCCCGCCCTTGCGCGGTATCTTCTCGCCGGCGGCGACGTCAATGACATAGATAGTCAGATCGGAAAGTTCGGGACTGAAAGTCGATGCAAGATTGTCGCCGCCGGATTCAACCAGAATAAGATCCAGATTGGGGAAATCCGCGGTCATGCGCGCAATGGCTTCCAGATTTATCGAAGCGTCTTCCCTGATGGCAGTGTGCGGACAACCGCCGGTTTCGACGCCCATCAACCGTTCAGCGGGCAGCGCTTCGGCGCGCAACAGAATCTCCATATCTTCTTTGGTATAGATATCGTTGGTAATGACGGCCATTTCGTAGCGGTCACGCATTTTTTTACTCAGCGCTTCGCATAAAGCCGTCTTTCCGGAACCGACGGGGCCACCTATACCAACGCGCAGGGGATTCGATGCTGTTTTCATTTTGATTTCCCGCAAATAATTATTGTTTCTGGTAAAACGGTTCAGGATCGGTAGATCCGGCTGTATTGCACTTCATGCTGCATGGATAATAATGACAACCCCGGCGCCCAGTTGCATAGTTCGTCATCCCCAAGCCATTGAGCATGGTTCGCGGCGGCTTCAAGCGCGGGATGCAGGGAAAGCAGCAACCGCTGACCCGAAACCTGTCCTAGCGGGACAGATTTCACACACGCCAGCACCTGGTTCTCGACCATGGAAAACAATAGTCCCAGCAAGGCGGCTTCATGCGGCACGGCCAGCGCCTCCGCGGCACAGGCAAACGCCGTGGGCAGCGGGATTTCCGGCTGATCCGCCAATATCGCCAGCAATGCCTCGTCCGCAATTTTCAAATCGGCCACCAGCTTGCCGAGCGAATATCCCATCTGAATGGTTTCCGCACGAAATTCGGCAGTATCGCGCGCTGCAACGAAGCATTCCGTCCAGTGGGCGACCGCCGCCGCGTCTCGTGCCGAAAATGCCTTTAAAAGACGCCAGAGGATCGGCGCTTCAAAGGCTGACACGATACCCAAAGAGTCGGTGATCCAGGCACGGGCCGAGTCCTCATCTTTCACCATGCCTGATTCGATCGCCGCTTCCAATCCCTGCGAGTACGTATATGCACCGATGGGCAGCGACGGGCTTGCCAGTTGCAGCAAACGCAGCAGGGTAGTGGCTTGCATTGTCATCTCTACGATTTCGGATCTGAGGGACGGTGAATCTTCTGGCGCACCGGAATCGGCGCCAATGGACCGTGCGAATGACTGTGACCCCCATCGTCGTGGTGATGGTGACCCCCATCCCCGCTATAGGCGCCCGCTTCGGGCTCGAATTGCGCACTTTCTTCCATCACGGTGGCGCCCAGTCCTTCCAGCATTTCTTTCAGGACGCTGTCCTGATAAATACGTAGAAACCCTTCTCCGACCTGCGTCTGCGTGTGGCGGTTCCCCAAGTGAAACGCACAACGCAACAGCTCGCGCGGGGTATCGCAGGCAATACGGTAGGTGGGCTCTTGCGCCGCAATAATTTGCACCACGCGGCCATCGTCGCCCGTCAGCAAATCGTTATTGCGCAGCACCGTGCCTCGCTCGGTAAAAATGGCAACTTCTTCTCCTGACGCAAGTTTTGTACGCAAACGACTATTCTCGCGCAACTCATAAGGGAGAATAAGCTGAGCAGAAACCGAATCCGCATGACCTACTCTGGACTTCAATGTAAGCATTTACAGGCCTTAAAAAAGATCATGAATCTCATATTGCTACTCTCCTGCTTGTGATCCGAGGCAAGGGCAGCAGGGTGAACCTGGAGATTTATCCTTTAAGGGACCGAAATCTCCCGATTCGCGTCGATAGCGCATGGCGATTACCGGGTCCTATCGTCCAATCCCCTTCTCTCCGTTCGACAATACCCAAGTAAAAAAGGGAATCACATCATCAAAACAGAAAATATCGCTGGGCCATCGGCAGAACATCCTCTGGTCCGCACGTCAGCAGTTGTCCATCGGCCCGCACTTCATAAGTTTCAGGATCGACTTCCATCTTTGGTGTCGCGTCATTATGAATCATGTCTTTCTTGCGTAAGTTGCGTGTATTCTTGACCGCGATCAGGTTCTTGTCCAGCTTTAGACTATCGACCAGGCCCGCGTTAATGGCCGCCTGCGAGGTAAACGTGAAACACGATGTTTTGATACCCCCGCCGTATCCCCCAAACATGTAGCGGTAATGCACCGGCTGCGGGGTCGGGATCGAGGCATTCGGGTCACCCATCAAGGATGCCGCAATCATTCCGCCTTTCAGGATCATTGATGGCTTGACGCCGAAAAAGGCGGGTCTCCACAAGACGAGATCGGCATACTTGCCCACCTCAATCGAGCCGATCGCGTGCGAAACGCCGTGGGTAATGGCGGGATTGATGGTGTATTTTGCAATATAACGCTTTACTCGGAAGTTATCGTTCCTGGAGCTGTCTTCTTGCAGCGTACCACGCTGTGTCTTCATTTTGTGCGCGGTTTGCCAGGTACGCAGAACGACCTCGCCAATGCGGCCCATTGCCTGCGAATCCGACGACATCATCGAAATGGCGCCCATGTCATGCAGGATGTCTTCCGCCGCAATAGTCTCCTTGCGGATGCGCGACTCGGCAAAGGCAAGGTCTTCCGCGATATTGGCATGCAGGTGATGGCATACCATCAGCATATCAAGATGTTCGTCCAGCGTGTTGATAGTATAGGGCCGGGTCGGGTTGGTAGACGACGGCAATACATTGTCCTGACCCACGACCGCGATGATGTCCGGTGCGTGACCGCCTCCGGCGCCTTCGGTATGGAAGGTATGAATGGTACGGTCTTTCATCGCGGCAATGGTGTTTTCCAGATAGCCGCCTTCGTTAATGGTATCCGTGTGGATAGCGACTTGTACGTCGTACTTGTCCGCAACGTTCAGGCAATTGTCGATAGCCGCATAAGTTGTGCCCCAGTCCTCATGCAACTTCAAGCCGCACGCGCCGGCCAGAATTTGCTCTTCATTCGGGGTCGGAAGACTGACATTACCCTTGCCGAAGAAACCGGTATTCATCACCATGCCGTCCGATGCTCTCAGCATGGAATGGAGGTGCCAAGGGCCCGGCGTACAAGTGGTCGCCGCCGTGCCAACCGCCGGACCGGTACCGCCGCCCAGCATGGTGGTGATCCCGTTCATCATCGCGTCTTCGGCCTGCTGGGGGCAGATGAAGTGGATGTGGCTGTCGATACCACCCGCTGTGACAATCAGATTCTCGCCAGCGATAATTTCAGTCGCCGCGCCGATGGACATCGTCACATTAGGCTGAACATCCGGGTTTCCGGCTTTGCCGATTGACGCAATCTTGCCGTCCTTCAGGCCAATATCGGCTTTGACAATACCCCAGTGGTCAATGATCATCGCATTGGTAATAACCGTATCCATTACATCGGCATGGTTGCGCTGTGATTGACCCATACCGTCGCGAATCACCTTACCGCCACCGAATTTTACTTCTTCGCCATAGGTGGTGAAATCTTTCTCGATTTCAATAAAAAGTTCCGTATCAGCCAGGCGGATGCGATCACCCGTAGTGGGGCCCATCATTTCTACATATGCCTGACGGGAAATTTTAAGACTCATTTTTTACTCCTTTATCAGTGTATTGGCGGAGGCGTTTTGTTATTTCAGCTATCTCGATTATTTCAATTTGCCCATCACTTTCTGATTAAATCCGTACACGGTCCTGTCTCCTGCGAGCTCAACCAGTTCGACGGTGCGTTCCTGACCCGGTTCGAAGCGCACAGCCGTACCCGCCATAATATTCAAGCGCATGCCATAAGCGGCCTCGCGGTCGAAATTCATTGCGGAATTGACCTCGTAAAAATGAAAATGTGAACCAATTTGTATTGGCCGGTCGCCACCGTTGGAAACTTTCAAGGTTTTGGTTTTTCTGCCGACGTTCAGTTCGATATCGCCGGGTTGCACAAATACTTCACCTGGAATTAATGCTACTCTAGCCATTATAATCTCCTAATTTTTAAGGGATGGGATTGTGAACGGTTACCAGTTTGGTGCCGTCTGGGAACGTAGCCTCGATCTGGATATCGGGGATCATCTCCGGGACGCCCTCCATTACATCGGCCCGGGTCAGTACCCTGGTGCCTTCCAGCATCAATTCCGCTACAGTATGGCCGTCGCGTGCACTTTCCATCATCGCACAGGTGATCAGCGCAACCGCTTCCGGATAATTAAGCCGCAGGCCTCGTGCCTTGCGCCGTTCCGCCACCAATCCCGCAGTGAATATCTGTAGTTTGTCTTTCTCTCTCGGTGTAAGGTCCATTGCTTCCTCCTCAGTAAATTAATGGTTGTTTCGCTTCTTCAACATCACGGCAAATCCTGAAGCCTGTCTTCTCGGTAGCTATAAAAACAATGCCACTTCAGAAGCGGCATCATGTGTTCCACATACGCGGCACCATCGCCGGGCGGCCAAGCATAGCCGGGCGCAGCAGGCCCCAAACGTGCAGCATTACCTGCCGCGCGGTTTCGCTTGAATCCCCCAGATAACGTGCAACCACTATGGATTTTAACTGCGAAATACCGAGATGCCCGGTACCGTTCGCAATGGCACCCGCACCCTCGCGCGCTGCATCCAGCACAGCGGCGGGCACGGCTTTCCCCACTGCAATCAGTGTTGCACAAACGGTATTGCCGGCAAGTATCAGTGAGCTCTTCATCGCCGGACTGCCACCTGCTAACCGGAGCTGCTCGAACCAGATCAGCTTGTCATCCCGGCGAATGCTGATGCGCTGAGCAATCTGTCCCTTCGTGAATGACTCACCTGACGCAGTTCGACCGAAACATAAAATCTCACAGCCTATATAGCTCGCATCCTTCTCCAGCAAAACTTGATGGTCAAGCGCCACATTCACATCATCGAAAAAGATGGTTTCCTGTGGCACCCATTCAAGCGTCCCTCCGGAGCCCACCTCGAGTTTTATATTCTGGCGCGAAACATGACCATTGGCCTTGTACCATTTGGCAGCGCCGGGGGTGGTGATTTGCGCTTTTGCCGCTGCGCCAACATGGGCGGCGATCTCCAGCTCATCCCCTCCGACCACTCCGCCAGGCGGATGAATGATCACCACCTGGCAGACTTCACGCCCTTCAGGATAGAGGGGTTTTTGCACCAGCAAGGGTCCGAAATGATTCCGCTCCATCAATCGGGTAGCGCCACCATCCTCCGCAAACCCCAGAGATAAACGGGCTTGCATTGGTGTGTAAGGTGTCCCGGGTGCCGGGTAAAGACGATGAACCGAAGCGGCGGAGTCACGCCTGATTACTGGATCGTCCGCTTGTATGGTTGGATACATTTTTTATTTGTTATTCATGATTTCACTGAAGAATGCTTCCCGAGATTGGCGCACCCTTTACCCTTTTATCAAATACGTTACATGCAATTTTGCCTGATGTAAATAGCAATATGTCATGATCAGGATTCTCAATCCTTTGAAATGTATTAATATTTACTATTTTTTCCTACCTTGTCTCCCGTGTGGGCGATAGTGATGGAACAAAACCTTTATGGGTCACCAGGTTACATAAACCTGCACGTTCATCTCCGCCTTGAGTACTCTAAAAATGCGCATATTCAAGCATTACATCTGAAACTGAAACGATAATTTGAAAACATCAACCTTTTGGCCCGTTACATCCGGCGCATAGTTCAAGCCTTTGGTGTAGAGATCACCATGCTGGTAGTACGCTGAAATCCGCGCATTGAAACCGTCGATAATATAATTTACGCCACCTTCGATTTCCTGGCGATTACTGCTGTTATTAGGTTGAATACTGGTAAATCTGCCGTAGGGCTGAAATTTGCCAATTCCCACCTTGACCGGAATCAGATAAAGCCCGGTGACGGTCCATGATTTTCCGTCAAACATGCAGAAGCAACCTGGATCGGCAAAAGCGGCAGCATTGTAATTGGCGTAGAACTGCTTGTATTCGGCATTTACCGTTGCCACCCCCATATTCTTCGGTAAAACCTTCTCGAACAGAAGATCCCCGACCAGACCGAGAAAATCGCTGCGATGGAGGAATGAACCAGCGCCATTACGCTGATACGATGCACCGAATGCCAGCGCAAGAATATCTCCGGCTTTGCCAAAATAAGTGCTGCTAGTGTAATAGCCAGGATTCTTCTCGGGATTCAGGAAGTTGTAGGTAAAACGCCCGGCCCACAGGACGTCGTTCCCCTGGTTGGGGCCGAGGGTCGTGGAGGATTGCAATCCCCGGTAGACGCCTACCGCATAGCCCAGCGTCCCCTTGATGAAGCCTGGCTCAACGCTGCCCCAGTAAGTACCGCCGTCATCACGGCCGTATCGTCCCGCACCACCGCTGCCAAATTTAGTGCTGAAGTCCTGAGAGAAAAAGGGCGTTTTGAAGGCATCGTGAGTCGCCTGAAAAAAAGGACCGCTCAATTCGCCCCGCTCTGTAGGCACCAGCATGCGCCCACCCCAGAAATTGAGGTACCGGTTAACCTCGACTTTTCCTATTGCGTCCAGAACATTGTAGGACATTTTGGGACTATCGGATGCATGTGTGTTATTGCAGAAAAAACACTCAGTATTGATTTCAAATTTGACATATTCATGTACCTGCCCGTTTACATAGAGACGGGCATTGTCAATGCTGAAATCATTCCGGTAATTGCGGCTTTCCGCCCACACACCCGAACCGCGAAAGCCCACGCCGATGGTCATCCACTTGGTGTCGTCGATGGCCCACTTGGGCTTGCTGATGGATTTGAAGTCGTCCGCAGCGTGAACTTCGGCCAGCAATGATGAAAGTCCCACCACCAGCGCTGCCACCAGTAACATTACCCGGGCCAGGAAATCTTTGCCGTGCTTCCCGATATTAATTCTTTGCGAAGCGCCTTCAGATGGCGTCGATCCATCGCTGGGCACTTTATATACCCTTTCCTCAAAATTCTTCATCTCTGAAAATTTCCTTTTATGTCCATCAACCCGACCGGCATAATCATGCAGGACTTTTTGATACTAGTCATTAGAAAATACCCACAAATTATAAATTTCGTGTAAGAGGATTCCCTTTATATTTATTACAGACCGTGGTTTGGATGGGACAGCGAAGCCTGACTTGTCCATGAAATTCAGGCGGCCCACTAAAATAAATGAAAAACCCGCTTGGCAACGAGCGAGAAACGGCAGAAACACGTCCAAACTTAGCCTCAGCGGACGGAGATGCCAAGCCAATATAAATGATATTGGAGCAGATCATACTGCGCTTTGCCCGCCAAAAAATAAAAAATCAGAAGCTCAAACCTAGGGATTCAACCCCGCAGTCTAACCCTTTTTGTTATTAACTCAACTGTTACACTTACGACGTGCTATTTGGCAGAATTTAATCCAGATCTGGGACATTTAAGTGGTTGCGATTTAACAAGACCAAAGGAAAAACGTGCGAATCGGTGTTTTCATCAATTTTTGTCTTATCGTCACCGCATTGGGACTCAGCTTGCTGATATTCCTTTCATCCCAGGTGCTTGGCACGCTGGACGAGATTACCGACGCTGATCGCCAGAAACACCGGTCTCTGAAGCTCGCAAATGAGTTATTTCAGAGCTCCGAAGATCTCACCAAGATGGCTCGCAGCTATGTCACCACTGGTGATTCGATCTACGAACAATTCTTTTTTGAGATCCTCGACATCCGTAACGGTAAACGGCCACGCCCGGACCCACAGGAAAATCACTCAATTACCTATTGGGGTGCAAACAGGCCTCCCGCTTCCAGCACACCGGGCAATGCCATTTCCTTGATGGATTTGATGCGTCGTGAAGGTTTTAGTGAACGGGAACTTGATCTGCTACAACAATCGCAGAAGAATTCCGACAATCTGGTTAATCTGGAAAAACAGGCCTTCGCTGCTATAAAAGGGTTATACGACGACGGGAATGGAAATTTCACCGTATCCCGTGCGCCTGACCGCGATTTCGCTATTGACCTGTTGTTTGGGAAACGCTATACCGCTGAGAAGGCCAGAATCATGGCGCCAATCAGCCAATTCATGCTTGAACTGGATAACCGCACTCAAACCACGCTGAGAAATTTACAGGCAAAATTCCAGCAGCAAGTCCTGCTGATACTGGGAGTGCTTTGCGCTGCGCTCCTCGTCGTAGCAGTTGCGACTGTCTACATGCGCCGCAATATCCTGCGTCCGCTCGATTATCTCAGCCGTCAGGCAAGCAGCATCGCGCAAGGCAGCTATTCCACCCGCTGCGACATTTCCACGCACAATGAAATCGCCGAGCTCGGTGCCGACTTCAATACCATGGCAGAAGCCATTGAACATGAAATTATCAAACTCAAACAGGTCGAGGAGTCCTTGCGCGAGCGATTAAAGGAAATCAATTGTTTCTATGCGATCCGCCGCGGCATGGAGTCAGGGTCATTGGAGGAAGTTTGCAGGACTATTTTTGTGCAACTGATCGCGGCGATGAAATTTCCGCATATTACCAGTATCAGAATCGAACTTGATGGCAAGAAATTCGTTTCCGATCAGTATGATGAAGATCATACACGCAGATTACAGAAGCAGATTACAGTCTACGGCGAGGCATCCGGCTGGATAACTGTATTTTACAGTGAAGACCAGCCTTTTTTGCTGCCGGAAGAGCAGAATCTGATCGACGTCATCGGGGATGATCTAGGAAAGTGGCTGGAACACAAGCAGGCAGAGGCACGTATTCTGGTAGAGCAGGAGCTTCGTGTGCGCGATGCGGCGATACGGGAATTCGCGGCACATGTGGAACGGATGCGGGAAGAAGATCGCAAGTACATTGCCCGCGAGATTCATGATGAACTGGGTCAGCTTCTGGCAGCATTGCACCTGGAAATCTCGTTGCTAAAGAGCGTGGAAGACAATAGAAAAAGAGTGGAAATCATCAGGCGCAACATGTCGGAACTGGTGGATAAAGCGGATCAGAGTGTGCGCAACGTTGCAGAACATTTGCGACCGGCTTCGCTGGGGTTGGGAATCATATCGGCCATTAAAAAATTGATCGATGAATTCAGAAAACATAGTGGCGTAAGCTGCGTGTTGCATTTGATGGAGGCCTCGATTGATCTGGATGAAGATCAGACTGTGGCAATATTCCGGATTGTGCAGGAATCTCTGACCAATGTGACACGCCACGCCAAAGCAAGCCGCGTCGACATCACCCTGTCACAGAATGCGGATGATGTCATTGTTGAGGTGCGCGACGATGGTAAAGGGTTTGATTCTGCGGACGCTGCAAGGAAAAAGTCATTTGGCCTGCTTGGAATGCGGGAGCGGGCGGCCGTACTGGGGGGCGATATCGATATCACCAGCGTGCCGCGACAAGGAACCGTGGTTAGCGTGCGTATACCAATCAAACGAAATGAATGAATTTCATGACCGGTCTGATGCTGGGGCAAAACCTGGCGCAAACCGGCCTCTTATTAG
>JBDTWQ010000157.1:0-4318 GCA_040006595.1 Nitrosospira sp. | reverse complement strand
ACCAGACCATCACGAAATGCTTGTTTCCAGGTTTTATGACTGCGCGGCATGATGAAAATCATAGTTTTGTTTATTAGTCATAATGGTTATCCGGCTTTAAAATATTAAGCGGGTTCCTCGTAGATAATCTGTTCACATTTAGCGCTGTTCGACAATGCTCACCATATTGATTACGGGCGCGACCGGATTTATCGGCAGCCACTTGGCCGCCGCTGCGCCGCACTAGCGAAACGCAGGCATTTGGATGTCCTCCGGCAAATGCTAAAGGACATTGAAAGCGAAGACCATGAACTCAACCCCGGATTGACTTTGAGCGGTTATTGCAAAAAAACTCCCCTGCCTGAGAAAGCTTCCGCTAATGCCGGGATCCAGGATGGGGCTCCTGTAAACTGCCTCAATAAAGTGATCCGCCCGTAACCGTAGCTCCGTGAAATGAAAGATTGGAATAAGGAGAAATGGCAATGAAGACGACTGAAGGCAGTGGACCCGCAACAACAGATAAGAAGCTGGATGATTTGTGCATCAATACCATTCGAGTTCTGTCCATGGACGCTGTCCAGAAGGCCGATTCGGGACATCCCGGACTGCCCATGGGTGCGGCCGCTATGGCCTATGTTCTCTGGACACATTTCCTCAAGTACAACCCCCGAGATCCGCTGTGGCCGGATCGTGATCGCTTTGTGCTATCCGCCGGGCACGGTTCCATGCTCTTGTACAGCTTGCTGCATCTTACCGGCTACGATCTGTCCCTTGACGAGATTAAACGTTTTCGCCAGTGGGGCAGCGAGACGCCTGGGCATCCCGAGCGGGGTCATACGCCCGGCGTCGAGGTCACGACCGGCCCGCTCGGGCAAGGCTTCGGCAATGGCGTGGGCATGGCCATCGCCGAGGCATGGCTCGCGGCCCGATATAACCGCCCTGGTCATAGCCTGGTTGATCACTATACTTATGTGCTTGTCTCGGATGGCGACCTGATGGAAGGAGTAGCTTCGGAAGCGGCTTCGCTCGCGGGGCATCTTCGCCTGGGCAAGCTGATCTATCTTTATGATCAAAACCACATCTCGCTCGCTGGCGCAACAGAGCTTACGTTCACTGAAGATGTCGGCCTGCGTTTTGACGCATATGGATGGCATACCCGCAGGGTGCCGGACGGCAACGACACGAAGGACGTGGCCGCCGCGCTGCGGGAGGCGCAGGCCGAGAACACCCGCCCGTCGCTCCTGCTGGTGCGGACTCATATAGGCTATGGCAGCCCCCATAAACAGGATACCTTTCAAGCCCATGGATCACCCCTGGGCGAGGAAGAGGTGGCAGCCACAAAAAGGGCGCTGGGGTGGCCAACAACCGACTCTTTCTTCCTTCCGCCTGAGGCCGTGGCGCACTTCCGGCAAGCGATCGGGCGCGGAGCTGAGGCGCAGCAGGCATGGCAGCGGCGCTTCGATTCTTACCGGGCGGCCTTTCCCGCAGAGGCCGCCGAATGGGAACAGGTGATGGGCGGCCATTTGCCCCCGGACTTTGCCTCACAACTGCCACAATGGAAACCCGGCGATAAACCCATCTCCACACGCGTGGCCGCCGGGCAGGCATTGAACGCGCTCGCGCAGCGCATTCCCAACATTATGGGCGGTTCAGCCGATTTGAATCCTTCCACCAACACGGCTTTGAAGGAGCAGGGCGATTTCCAGCCGCCGGAGGAAAAACCAGGCGCTGCCGGCGCAGTGGGCGGCACGTGGAGCTATGCGGGCCGCAATGTTGCCTTCGGCGTTCGCGAGCATGCGATGGGCGCAGCGGTGAATGGCATGGCCGCGCATGGTGGCATCCTCCCCTTCAGTGCGACATTCCTCGTGTTCTCTGATTACATGAAACCCGCGATACGCCTGGGAGCGATCATGGGCTTGCGCGTGATTTACGTATTTACGCATGACAGCATTGCTGTGGGAGAGGATGGACCGACGCACGAGCCGATTGGACATCTGGCCGGCCTACGGGCAATTCCGGGCCTGACCGTTATCCGGCCAGCCGACGCGAACGAGGCCGCTGAGGCATGGGTGGTCGCGGTACAGAGAAATTCGCCCACCCTCTTGGCATTGACGCGACAGAACCTTTCCATACTGGACCGTTCGCGCGCACGCGATGCCGGGGTGGCGCGGGGGGGATATATTCTTTCCGAGGCCGAGGGCGGCAAGCCCGAGGTTCTGCTGATTGGAACCGGCTCGGAGGTCGAACTATGTGTCAAGGCACAAGCACGATTGAAGGAGCTAGGTATACGCGCGCGCGTCGTCAGCCTGCCGAGCTGGACATTGTTTGCGGAGCAGGAAAGCAGCTACCGCCAGCAAGTGCTGCCTGGCGACGTGCGTAAACGTGTCACCATCGAAGCGGGTGCAACATTCGGATGGGAGCGGTTTGCGGGAGATGAGGGAACCGTTATTGGAATCGACCGGTTTGGCGCATCGGCCCCAGCGAAAGAAGTCATGAAACAGTTCGGTTTTACCGCCGAGCGAGTTACCGCTGCTGCTTTACGGCTCCTCGGCCGACAGGAAGAAGCCGAGCTGGAAGAAGCAGACCAGCATAAACAAGGTGATACCGCTGTGGCAGCCACGCCTCCGCCCGAAGGGCATTCCTGACTATTTTGTTTTGTACGCAGCTATACACAAGGCGCTGATTTTATGCGTCAGGCACCATCAAGAGGGGTCAATGCGCACCTTGAGCGATTATCGGCATGCGCATCGGCGTTTCGTTGCTGGACCCAGACGCCACGCTCAGAATAGGAATAGTGTAGTAAGGGTGTGAACAGCAGCTGGAAGCTCATAGTTTTCTGTAGTTAAATGGAGACAATAAAAATCCATAAACTACATGGGCTTAAACGAATATCTTGGATCAGCGTCTCTTGGAAACGACTGCCCTTCTGTCTTGTCCCTCTGCTAAGTATTTGATTCATTTAAATAAAAATTTATGGTATAGTTATTGCTGAGTTAATTGTAGAGCTGTCTGACTGTCGCACCAGCTCTTTGCTAATTTTTCCCGTAACAATCCCTGGCTTATTGTTAAAAAAAGGAGGCAAAATGTCTATCCCACATAGCCCGAAGCAGAACCAAATTCTGGGTGCACTGCCGATCGACGAATATACGCGTTTGCTGCCATTCCTTGAATGGGTGGATTTACCATTAGGTCACGTAATTTATGAGCCGAATGTTCGGATAACCTATCTTTATTTTCCTACAACCTGCATCGCTTCGCGGATGTATGAATTGGAGTCTGGTATTTCCAGGCAAGTCTCGATGATTGGTAACGAAGGTGTAACCGGTATGGCCCTGCTACTCGGTTGCGACAGCACACCTGCCACCGTTGTCATCCAAAGTGCCGGCCACGGTTATCGTATCAAGGCGAATATCATGAAAAAAACATTTGAGTCAGGAGGAGCCCTGCAGCAATTGCTGCTGCGCTTTAGTCAGGCCTTGCTACTTCAAACCGAGCAGAGTGCGGTGGAACATCGTCAAACAATCGATCAGCAGTTATGCCGCTTCTTACTAATGAGCCTGGATCGATCATTGGGTAATTCGCTGCCTATGACCCACGACTTCGTAGCCAACATGCTGGGGGTGCGTCGTGAGAGCGTGACTCAGTCTGCGCAACTGCTTCAAGCGGAAGGGGCAATTCAATATCGGCGCGGACACATCACTATAGTAGATCGCAAATTGCTGGAGGATCGCGTAAGTGATGGTTATGCATTACTAAAAAAAGAATACAACCGTCTGCTGCCTGCCAAGTCGGTCCCCGTCACTTTCACGGTGGTTAGAACGACCGTAGCCTGACCTGCAGGAAACGAACAATGAGCCGAAGCTGTATTGCCACCGGCTCATTTCCTTTTTTCGACATCACTTCTCAGCTCAAAATCACAGATCAGATTCGGATTGTTTGAAACGCTGGGCGGAAGGTTTGTGACGCATCAGGGAGCAGGTGAAGAGAGCAGCTCGAACGCCGTCAGCATAATCGCGGACGTTAATAATATTAGAGTCGATTAATTTCTCACGGCTCGGCTACCCACGCCGTGCGGAATCATTCGGTGTTGGGGGCCAATTTCGAACATATCCGGAGAATGCAGCGCAACTATGTTATCTCAGTAATTACCGTTAACCCGAAATTCGAGATTTACAATTGCCTTGCCTCGATACCCCGATAGCAATATGAATATTGCTATCGGGCTTTTTAGGTAAAAATACTATCGAAAATAACAAGGTTAATCTTGCTTCTTTGTCACGCAATTCAAGAATCAAGCCGATAGCGCTGACCGGCGGCGCCACGGCTTTTGCTTATCAAT
>JBDTWQ010000156.1:0-22830 GCA_040006595.1 Nitrosospira sp. | reverse complement strand
AAAAAATATAAATCATAACGATCCAGGGTTTCATTAAAAATGGATCCCGGTCCTTTCTTTGGCTTGACTTTTGCCGGTCAACTCCCAGATGAGGTTGTCCAGTACAAACTACTCTGCTACAACGTGTCATGAGACTGTAACATACCCATCGTAATATTAGGCTTGTTCAAGAAACGCCTCCCTTCAGAAGGCATCTGTCAGTGATTTCACAGCTTCCCACCGAAACCAATCCGCACAAAAGCCTCGGATATAGTTACCGCCGTCATCTGGGTGAGCGTTTTATTGAAACCGTACTCTTTCTCATGGCGTTTATATCAGTCGCAATCACTATTGCTATCGTAGTAATGTTGGTGAAGGAGTCATTTGTATTTTTTGAGCATGTTTCGCTTTGGGATTTTTTAACTGATACCCAATGGACACCGCTGTTCGATGATGCGCACTACGGCATACTCCCGCTGATTTCCGGCACTATAGTGAGTTCTGCTGTAGCACTAATGGTGGCGATTCCGCTGGGCACCATTGCCGCCATATATCTTTCCGAATTTGCACCTTTTGCCGTGCGTGAAATTGCTAAGCCTTTTCTTGAATTGTTAGGTGGCGTACCAACCGTTGTGTACGGCTACTTCGCACTACTGTTTGTTACGCCCTTGCTGCAGAAAATTTTTCCTGAACTGCCAGGCTTCAGTCTGCTTTCCGCTGGATTGGTAATGGGCATCATGATTATTCCCTATGTCAGTTCCATGGCGGAAGACGCAATGAGTGCCGTACCCATGAATTTGCGCGAAGGTTCCTATGCGATGGGCGCCACCAGGTTTCAAACGGCCATCCGGGTTGTGATGCCGGCAGCCTTTTCCGGAATTGCTGCTGCCTATATTCTAGGAATTTCCCGCGCTGTGGGAGAAACCATGGTGGTAGCCATAGCAGCTGGCATGCAGCCCAATTTAACCTGGAACCCGATGGAACCGGCGGCGACCATTACTGCCTATATCGTACAGGTAAGTTTGGGTGATCTGCCACATGGTAGCATTGGCTACCAGACCATTTTTGCTGCGGGACTTACGTTGCTGCTATTGACGCTTACATTCAATGTCATCGGGCATATTTTGCGCAAGCGTTATCGTGAAGTATATTGAATCCCAGAACGATCGTTAATTGCACATTTCCAGTTAATTCTGACTGTTAGATTTTTCGCCGCTTCGATTTTTAGTCTTATGATAAGCACATCTCACTCCTCTTTCCCGGATCTGGTTGATGAGGAATGATAAAGACCTAACCGAAATTCGTGCCATCATCGCGCGCCACAAACTTTGGGATCTGGTTTTTATGATTACCGGGGTGCTGGTGTTGATGATCGCGGTGCTGACATTCATGGCATTATTTTCCCGTATGCTTATTGACGGGATGCCGCGCTTATCGTGGGATTTTTTTAGTTCTTTTCCATCGCGTCGTCCGGAATCAGCAGGCATTCTTTCTGCTTGGGTGGGTACCACACTGGTAATGGTAGTAACGGCGGTAGCGGCGGTCCCGATGGGTATCGGCGCCGGTATTTATCTGGAAGAATATGCATCGAAAAATCTTATTACCGAGATCATCGAGATCAATGTTACTAATCTTGCCGGTATACCATCCATCATCTATGGACTGCTGGCATTGAGCCTGTTTGTGCATCAACTGGGATTTGGTCAAAGTATACTGTCGGCAGGTTTGGCGCTGGCGTTATTGATCCTGCCGGTAGTGATTGTTGCAACCCGGGAAGCCATACGCGCCATTCCTGTGGCCATTCGCGAGGGTGCCTATGCCCTTGGTGCAACCAAATGGCAAACCGTCTCTGATCATTTGCTCCCCTATTCTGCAGCGGGGATTCTGACGGGCGTTATTATCGGTCTGGCACGTGCGATTGGAGAAACGGCGCCTATCATTACGATTGGTGCGCTGACTTTTATCGCTTTTCTGCCACCATCTCCGTTTAAGGCTGAATTTCCTTTTATATCCTCTGAGTGGCTGATGGCGCCGTTCACCGTGATGCCGATCCAGATGTTCAACTGGGTATCGCGGCCCGAAGAAGCATTTCAGATCAACGCGGCAGCAGCAGGACTGGTCCTGGTGGTAATGACCCTCGCCATGAATGGGTTAGCCATCTATTTACGCTATCGCATGCGAAAAAACATCAAATGGTAGAGAGCTCCATGGGGGGCAGCTCTGTTGCGGGTGCCGTGCCGGTTCAATGCAAATCCGAAGTCAGGGATTTGAGTTTTTATTATGGCGCATTCAATGCACTTAGAAACATTAATATGGTGCTGCACGAAAAACAGGTAACAGCGTTAATTGGCCCCTCCGGCTGCGGTAAATCCACTTTTCTGCGCTGCTTCAACCGCATGCACGATCTTTACCCCGGCAACCGTTACGTTGGCGACATAATTCTGCATCCGGACAACGTCAATATACTTTCGCGCAATGTAGACCCAATCGAAGTGCGAATGCGAGTCAGCATGGTATTCCAGAAACCAAATCCCTTTCCGAAATCCATTTATGAAAATGTTGCATATGGGCTTCGAGTGCGGGGTATAAGACAACGCGCCGTACTCGATGAAAAAGTGGAAGAGGCTCTGCGCAACGCGGCACTATGGGATGAGGTGAAAGATCGTTTGAAGCAGCTCGCCTACAATCTTTCGGGCGGTCAGCAGCAACGTTTGTGCATCGCCAGAGCGCTTGCCACCGATCCCGAAATCCTGCTATTCGATGAGCCCACCTCGGCCCTTGATCCAATCGCCACCGCCAGCATCGAGGAGCTGATCGCCGACCTGAAAGACAGGGTTACCATTCTCATTGTCACCCACAATATGCAGCAAGCGGCGCGCGTGTCGGATTACACCGCTTATATGTACCTGGGCGAACTTATCGAGTTCGGCGTCACTGATACTATTTTTATCAAACCCAAAAATAAACAGACAGAAGATTATATTACCGGACGTTTTGGATAGAATAAGGTGATGTTGAACCTTCCCACAACAAAAATATAGCGCGGACCGTAGTATTACGCTACGGTATTTGCCGTTTTACTGAGTGACAAAAAGTTTTAGCCTTTTACTCTTATAAATTCCAAAGGGGATCGCTGCATCTTTCGTTTTAGTCGTACCCTCTTCATTCATATTATTTTATTTATTTTCGGGCCCTTGTTCCCGACGATATCGCTTGCCTCCTGATTGACCCGGTATCCATTCACAGGTAACATTCGCAGCTTTCAAGGACAAAGGCGGGTACGATGGCTATGCGTTCGAAGCTGGTTGCGGGCAACTGGAAAATGCATGGCGGCTTGGTACAGAATCAGGATTTACTGAAAGCGATTGTCGCCGGAACCGTAGGGCTGCGTGGGGTCGACTTCGCCATATGCGTACCTTATCCTTATCTTTCGCAGGTGCAATTATTGCTGGGGGATACCCAGGTTTACTGGGGCGCCCAAAATGTGAGTCAGTATGACAAAGGTGCTTACACGGGTGAGGTATCAGCGGCTATGCTGGTGGATTTCCGATGTCGCTATGTAATTGTCGGACATTCGGAACGGCGCGCATTATACGGTGAGGATAGTGATACCGTAGCGCTTAAGTTCAAGGCGGCTCGGGCGGCCGGATTAATACCCATTCTATGTGTTGGCGAAACCCTGGATCAGCGCGAGTCTGCCGTTACGGAGCAAGTGGTGGCAGAGCAATTGGACGCGGTAATCGAATTGGAAGGTGTAAATGCGCTGGATAAGTTGGTAGTGGCCTATGAGCCGGTATGGGCTATCGGAACCGGTAAAACCGCTACACCTGCGCAGGCTCAGGATATGCATGCCTTTATTCGCGGCAGGATCGCTGCTCACAATCCCGAAGCGGCCGCCGGGTTGCAAATTCTATATGGCGGCAGTGTCAAGGCAAACAATGCTGAAGAGCTGTTTGCCATGCCGGACATTGACGGAGGATTGATTGGCGGCGCCTCGCTCATTGCCGATGAATTCATCACAATCTGCCGCGCGGCACAGAATTAACTCTTTTTGGAGTAGGCGTTGGAAACACTTATCTGGGTAGTACATGTACTGTCGGCTATAACCGTAATTGTCCTGGTTCTGCTACAACACGGTAAAGGTGCCGATATGGGCGCCGCCTTTGGCAGCGGCTCGTCGGGAAGTTTATTTGGTGCCAGCGGTTCGGCAAATTTTCTGAGCAGGATGACCGGTGCGCTAGCTGCCGTGTTTTTCATTACCAGTCTTGGACTTACATACCTTTCCAGTCATAGGACCGAAAGTGGGGGGGTAATGGACAAAGCGATACCGGTCCAATCGTCCAAGCCAGTGGAACCAGCTCCGGCAGTTCCTGCAAATGGAGATACCTCGAAGGCCACGGAAATACCAAAATAATATTGATTATGAATTAATTGAACAATTGATTAAAGCTGTGTTCTAATGTAATTAAGCCTCAGACTAGAACTCAAGCTAAGCCGCCGACGTGGTGAAATTGGTAGACACGCCGTCTTGAGGGGGCGGTGGCGAAAGCTGTGCGAGTTCGAGTCTCGCCGTCGGCACCAATTCTGTCGAATAGGGCTGAGAATCGGGTAAACAGATGCTATAAGGCATAAATGGTTACCTGGTCTTTAGTCCTTTATTTTTGATTACGCAAATGCTCGAAAATTATTTTCCTATTCTGTTATTCATCGTGATTGGCCTTGCCGTAGGCGTGGTACCGATGGCGCTCGGTTGGATGTTTGCACCCAATCGTCCTGACAGCGAAAAGCTCTCCCCCTATGAATGTGGTTTTGAAGCATTCGAAGATGCACGTATGAAGTTTGACGTACGCTATTATCTGGTTGCCATTTTGTTCATTCTGTTTGATCTGGAGATTGCATTCTTATTTCCATGGGCGGTGGTTTTGAATGAGATTGGCTTATTCGGTTTTGTCGCAATGATAGTTTTTCTCGGCATCCTTATCGTCGGTTTTATTTACGAGTGGACGAAGGGTGCCCTGGAATGGGATTAATGCTATGAGCGCTAACGATGCGATGGAAAAAGGTTTTGTAACCACAAGTCTGGATAACGTCATCAACTGGGGGCGTACCGGGTCCATGTGGCCGATGACTTTTGGCCTTGCATGCTGCGCGGTGGAAATGATGCAGGCCGGTGCTTCACGATATGACCTGGATCGTTTTGGCATCGTATTCCGCCCGAGTCCGCGCCAATCGGACGTGATGATTGTGGCCGGCACGTTATGCAATAAAATGGCACCCGCACTGCGCAAGGTTTACGATCAGATGGCGGAGCCTCGCTGGGTAATTTCCATGGGTTCCTGCGCTAACGGCGGCGGTTATTATCATTACTCTTACTCCGTCGTGCGAGGCTGTGACCGCATCGTACCGGTCGATATCTATGTCCCCGGTTGTCCGCCAACGGCGGAAGCGTTGATCTACGGTATTATCCAGTTGCAGAATAAGATTCACCGCACCAACACGATAGCCCGCTGAGTCATATATGTCGTCCTCTCGTCTGGAATCGCTCTCCTTTTGCCTTCAGAATGTGCTGACCGGTAAACTTGTCAGCGCCAGTGAGCGACTGGGCGAACTAACGATAGCGGTCTCTCCTGCAGATATGCTGCAGGTGATGGAGACTCTGCGCGACCATACCGACCTGAAGTTTGAAATTCTTATCGATTTGTGCGGGATGGATTATTCAACCTATGGTACGGAATCTGCCTCTGGAAACGATCGGCACGGCAAACGCTTTGCTGCCGTATATCATCTGCTTTCCATCTATCATAACTGCAGACTGCGGGTCAAGGTATTCGCCGATGATGACGAATTTCCGGTTCTGGATTCGGTAATTGGAGTATGGCCATCCGCCAATTGGTTCGAGCGGGAGGCGTTCGATCTTTACGGCATTATTTTTACCGGCCACCCCGATTTACGTCGCATTCTTACGGATTATGGATTTATCGGCAGTCCGTTCCGCAAGGATTTTCCGTTAAGTGGTAATGTTGAGATGCGCTACGATCCTGATCAGCAGCGCGTGATTTATCAGCCGGTCAGCATCGAGCCGCGTCAGATCACGCCGCGCGTGATCCGCGAAGAGCATTATGGAGATAGTGAATGAAGTCTCTGCAACGAGAGTTTAAGGAACCTCCGAATAAGTTCCGCGCGAACTGCTTTGTCAGGCTCCTGACAAAGGGAATCAACCACTCGCTTCGTCGCCTTTCGTGCATCCTATCCCGCAAAGCCGCGATCGTGCTCTACGAGGGACTTGTTCAGAGATTCCCTAAGCATGGCTGAGATACGCAACTACACCATGAACTTCGGGCCGCAGCATCCGGCGGCACATGGAGTGCTACGCCTGGTGCTGGAGTTGGATGGTGAAGTCATTCAGCGCGCCGATCCGCACATCGGACTGCTTCATCGCGCGACCGAAAAACTGGCTGAGTATAAAACTTACATTCAATCAGTGCCCTATATGGATCGGTTGGACTATGTCTCCATGATGTCCAACGAGCATGCCTATGTAATGGCCATCGAGAAGTTGCTCCAGCTTGAGGTGCCGTTGCGTGCGCAATATATCCGCGTGATGTTTGACGAGATCACGCGGATACTCAACCATCTATTATGGCTGGGCGCGCATGCGCTGGACGTGGGCGCAATGACGGTATTCCTCTACGCTTTTCGCGACCGAGAGGACTTGATGGATTGTTATGAGGCGGTGTCGGGCGCCAGAATGCATGCCGCCTATTACCGTCCTGGTGGAGTCTATCGGGATCTGCCGGATTCAATGCCGCAATATCGGGCATCTAAAATTCATAACGAAAAAAAAACCAAAGTACTCAATGAGAATCGCAGCGGTTCGCTACTGGATTTTATCGAAGACTTTACCAACCGTTTTCCTACCTATGTGGATGAGTATGAAACCCTGCTTACCGACAATCGTATCTGGAAACAACGCCTGGTAGGTATTGGTGTAGTCTCACCCGAACGTGCCAAAGCGCTGGGCTTTACCGGTCCGATGCTGCGTGGCTCGGGGGTGGAATGGGATTTGCGAAAAAAGCAGCCCTATGAGGTTTATGACCAGATAAATTTTGACATACCGGTAGGTGTAAATGGCGATTGCTATGATCGTTATCTGGTGAGAATTGAGGAATTCCGTCAGTCCAACCGCATCATCAAGCAATGTGTCGAGTGGCTGCGCAAGAATCCCGGACCGGTGATAACCGATAACCATAAGATTGCACCGCCCGCGCGCATGGAGATGAAACAGAATATGGAAGAGCTGATTCATCATTTCAAGCTTTTCACCGAGGGTTTTCATGTGCCGCCGGGCGAGGCTTATGCGGCGGTTGAGCATCCCAAGGGTGAATTCGGCATCTATCTGGTATCGGATGGTGCCAACATGCCGTACCGTCTGAAAATCCGTGCGCCCGGTTTTCCTCATCTGGCGGCACTGGATGAAATGTCGCGTGGCCATATGATCGCTGATGTTGTAGCTATCATCGGTACGCAGGACATCGTGTTTGGTGAAATAGACAGATAATGTCAATTACAATTCAATCACTAAATTAAGATGTTAAGCCCAGAGTCCATACAGAAAATCGACCGTGAAGTCGCGAAATATCCCTCTGATCAAAGGCAGTCGGCAGTAATGTCAGCGCTCGCCATTGCTCAGGATGAGAAAGGGTGGCTGGCCAATGAGACTATGGATTTTATCGCCCATTATCTTGGAATGCCGCCGATCGCGGTCTATGAAGTGGCGACATTCTACAATATGTACAATCTTCAGCCGCTGGGCAAATACAAGATTACCATTTGCACGAATCTTCCCTGTGCGCTGTCTGGCGCCAACGAGGCAGTAGCCCATATTCAGAAAAAGCTCGGTGTCGTTTTCAATCAGACTACCGCGGACGGAAAATTTACTGTGAAAGAGGGCGAGTGCATGGGAGCATGCGGCGATGCACCCGTCCTCCTGGTAAATAACAAACGCATGTGCAGCTTCATGTCCCATGACAATATCGACCAATTGCTGGAGGAGTTGAACAAATGACCCAGCCTACGCAGATATTGCTGACGGGACTGAATCCATCCGATCCTGACAACTGGCGGCGTGAACATTACGAGGAGCGCGACGGTTATGCTGCGCTGAGAAAAATTCTGAATGAAAATATTCCGCCGGAAAAGATCATTGAGGAAGTAAAAAAATCCGCATTGCGCGGGCGCGGCGGCGCAGGTTTTCCGACCGGACTGAAATGGAGTTTCATGCCCAAGCAGTATGAGGGCGATAAGTATCTGGTATGCAATTCTGATGAAGGCGAGCCGGGCACGTTCAAGGATCGCGACATCATGCGGCATAACCCGCACATTCTGATAGAAGGCATGATCATTGGTGCCTATGCTATGGGCATCAAGACGGGCTATAACTATGTTCATGGCGAAATCTGGGATACCTATGAGCGCATGGAAGAAGCGGTGGATGAAGCGCGTGCCGCAGGATATCTGGGGAATAACATCCTGGGTTCCAATTTCAGTTTTCAGTTATACAATCATCATGGCTATGGCGCCTATATCTGTGGCGAGGAAACCGCATTGCTGGAATCGCTGGAAGGAAAGAAAGGCCAGCCGCGCTTCAAGCCCCCTTTTCCGGCCAGCTTCGGACTCTATGGCAAGCCTACCACCATCAATAACACCGAGACATTCGCTTCTGTGCCCTGGATTATTCGCAACGGTGGCGAGAAGTTTCTGCAACTCGGCAAGCCCAATAACGGCGGTACCAAGCTTTTCTCGGTTTCGGGTCATGTCAACAAGCCGGGCAACTACGAAGTGCCGTTGGGTACGCCGTTCGCAACACTGCTGGAAATGGCGGGTGGCATGCGGGGCGGGCGGAAACTGAAAGGATGTATTCCCGGCGGTTCTTCCATGCCGGTGTTGCCCGGTGATGTCATGATGCAGACCGACATGGATTATGATTCCATTGCCAAAGCCGGTTCCATGCTGGGCTCCGGCGCGGTCATCATTATGGATGACACCACCTGCATGGTAAAAGCCCTGGAGCGGTTGTCATACTTCTATTTTGAGGAATCATGCGGCCAATGCACACCGTGCCGCGAAGGCACCGGCTGGCTCTACCGTGTGGTGCACCGAATCGAGACCGGCAAGGGGCGGATGGAAGACCTCGATTTGCTCAACAATGTTGCTGACAATATTCAGGGGCGCACCATCTGCGCCCTGGGTGACGCGGCTGCCATGCCGGTACGCGCCATGATTCAGCATTTTCGTGACGAGTTTGCATACCATATTGAGCACAAGAAATGTATGGTGTAACGCATAGTATGGATAAGGCAAACGGGCTCTTTCTTAGCTGCGTCTATTCGTGATTAATCCGAGAGCAAGCATTCCATGATCAATTTCGAAATCGACGGCAAAGAGGTTTCTGTACCCAAGAATGGTACCGTCATGGACGGTGCCAACCAGCTGGGCATATACATTCCGCATTTCTGCTATCACAAGAAACTTTCCATCGCGGCCAACTGCCGTATGTGCCTGGTTCAAGTAGAGAAAGCACCCAAGCCCTTGCCCGCCTGCGCCACTCCCGCCATGGAAGGCATGAAGGTATCCACTCACTCCGGCCAGGCAGTAACGGCACAAAAGGGCGTGATGGAGTTTCTGCTCATCAATCATCCACTGGACTGTCCTATTTGCGATCAGGGGGGTGAGTGCCAACTGCAGGATCTGGCGGTGGGCTATGGAGCGAGCTCGTCACGTTATACGGAAGCCAAGCGGGTGGTGGCAAACAAGAATTTGGGACCGCTGATTTCCACCGATATGACTCGCTGTATCCATTGCACCCGTTGCGTGCGATTTGGCCAGGAAATTGCCGGCATCATGGAGCTGGGGTTGGCAGGTCGCGGCGAACATGCTGAAATCCTGTCATTTGTCGGCAGCACGGTGGACTCCGAATTGTCCGGCAATATGATTGATCTCTGTCCGGTAGGCGCGCTCGTCAGCAAGCCATTCCGCTATTCGGCCCGCACCTGGGAATTATCGCGGAGGAAGTCCGTGAGTCCGCATTGCGGTCTTGGTTCCAATCTGGTGGTTCAGGTGAAACAGAATCGTGTAATGCGTGTGTTGCCGCGCGAGAATGAGGAAATCAACGAGTGCTGGTTGTCGGATAAGGATCGTTTTTCCTACGAGGGGCTCAACTCGGAGGAGCGTTTGAGCACGCCGATGATAAAGCGTGATGGCCGATGGCAGGAATGTGACTGGCGGTCCGCACTGGAATTCGTTGCCAGTGGATTGAGCGCCGTAAAAGAAAAGTATGGCGCACAAAGTATCGGCGCATTGGCTTCTCCTCACAGCACCCTGGAAGAGCTCTATCTGCTACAAAAACTTATGCGGGGGCTGGGGAGCGGGAATGTGGATCATCGCCTGCGCCAGTCTGATTTTCGTGCGGATAGCCAGTTGCAAGGTGTGCCCTGGCTGGGGATGAGCATTGCCGATATTTCCCGATTGAAGTCGGTGCTGGTTATCGGCAGCACCCTGCGCAAGGATCACCCTCTCATCGCGCAGCGTCTGCGCCAGGCGGGGAAGCAGGGCGCTCAGCTGAATCTGGTCAATCCGGTCGATGATGATCTGCTTACCAAGATTGCCAATCGTGCCATCGTCGCGCCTGCTGCCATGGCGGCGACGCTTGCACAGGTCCTGAAGGCCGCTACCGAATTGAAAGGAGTGGAAATTCCTGATGCGGCCAAAAATGCATTGAATTCCATCAGCGTGACGGATACCGCGCGGGCGATGGCAGCCAGCCTCATTGATAATAAGCCTGCTGCGGTTTTTCTCGGCAACATGGCGCAACATCATCCACGGTATGCGGATATTCACGTGCTGGCACAGCATATTGCGCAAATTACCGAAGCAGCATTCGGTGTACTGGGTGAAGCCGCAAATAGTGTCGGCGCCTATATTGCCGGGGCAATTCCTGGAGATGACGCTTTGGGTACGTCAGCTAATGGCTCTTTTCAGCCAGGACCGGGAAGCGTCAATGCTTTGCAGCCTTGCCAGGCTTACGTACTGATGAATCTGGAGCCGGAACTGGACAGCTACAATCCGCAGCAAACAATGAAGGCACTGGATGCGGCGGAGTTGGTGGTGATGATGAGTGCTTACAAAAGCCGGGCCGTTCTCGAGGGTAACTACGCTGACGTGTTGTTGCCGATTGCGCCATTTACCGAAACCTCCGGCACTTTTATCAATACCGAGGGCCGCGTGCAAAGTTTCAATGGCGTGGTTGCGCCCCTTGCCGACACGCGTCCGGCATGGAAAGTTTTGCGGGTGCTCGGCAACATGCTGGCACTTGATGGTTTTGGTTACGACACACCGGAGCAGGTGCGTGCGGATATTCTACCGGCTGGCAGCAATGTCAGCGCTCGCCTGAATAACAATCTGAGGAATTTCGTCGCAGGTGATATCGAGCCGGCCCGTAATGGGGTCCAGCGCATCGGTGAAGTCCCGATCTATCAGGCTGACCCCATTGTGCGCCGTGCCGAATCGCTGCAGCGTACACGGGACGCAGCGGCACCGCTGGCATGGATGCCGGGTGATTTGATGGACAAGCTCGGCATACGCGCAGGTGATAGCGTAAGGTTGAAACAGGGAGAGGGCGAAGTGCAATTGCCGGCAGCGCGGGACGATAAGCTACCTGCCAATTGTGTGCGTGTGGCTGGCGCGCACCCCCTGACAGCGGCACTGGGTGAAATGTTCGGTGAAGTTGTGGTGGAACGATTGTGATGGAAGCAATCGGAGTTATTTGATGGAATACGCACAACAATTATTCGGGAATATGTTTGGCCCCGAGTGGGGTCCCGCTCTTTTCGTTCTGACGAAGAACGCGCTGTTGATCGTCGCCATCATACTGCCATTGATGCTTGCGGTGGCCTACCTCACGTTTGCGGAACGCAAGATTATTGCTTTCATGCAGATCCGTGTCGGACCCAACCGGGTAACTTTCTTCGGCATTCCCTGGCTGGGTGGCTGGGCGCAACCCATAGCGGATGCGGTCAAGGCCGTGATGAAAGAAATCATCATTCCCAGTGGCGCGAATAAGTTTCTGTTTGTGCTGGCTCCGGTGCTGACTTTCGCGCCAGCACTGGCGGCGTGGGCAGTCGTGCCGTTTTCTCCGGAAGTCGTATTGGCTGACATCAATGCGGGTCTGCTTTATATTCTGGCTATGACCTCCATGGGCGTTTACGGGGTTATCATCGCAGGCTGGGCATCCAATTCCAAGTATGCGTTCCTCGGCGCGATGCGTTCCGCTGCACAGGTGGTTTCTTACGAGCTGGCGATGGGTTTTGCATTGGTATGCGTGCTGATGATGTCGCAAAGTCTGAACCTGGGTGATATCGTCAAAGGTCAGCAGGGCGGCAGTTTTATCAACTGGTATCTCATTCCGCTGTTTCCCATGTTTCTGGTGTATTTCATTTCCGGTGTGGCTGAAACCAATCGCGCTCCATTCGATGTAGCTGAGGGCGAGTCGGAAATAGTTGCCGGGTTCCATGTCGAGTATTCTGGCATGGCTTTCACGGTATTCTTCCTGGCGGAATACTCCAATATGATCCTGGTGGCAACGCTTGCCAGCCTCATATTCCTGGGGGGGTGGCTGCCGCCGGTCGATATCGCGCCATTTACCCTGATTCCCGGGTTTATCTGGCTGGTACTGAAAATAGCGTTTTTATTGTTTTGTTTTCTCTGGTTCCGCGCCACTTTTCCACGCTACCGCTATGATCAGATCATGCGTCTTGGCTGGAAGGTGTTCATTCCGATCACGCTTGTCTGGATATTGGTGATCGGCTTGGTGATGCAGTTTCCGCCATCGGTTCGGAATGCGTTTCCACTTAATCTGTGGTTTCACTGAGAGAGGAGAAAGCCATGAACCGTATCAAGGATTTTTTCCGTACTTTCCTGTTATTCGAATTGGTCAAAGGGATGATGCTCACCGGACGCTACATGTTCGCGCGTAAAATCACGATTCACTTTCCTGAAGAAAAAACGCCTCAATCTCCCCGCTTTCGAGGCCTCCATGCACTACGCCGCTATCCCAATGGAGAAGAGCGTTGCATCGCTTGCAAGCTGTGCGAAGCGGTATGTCCGGCGCTGGCGATTACCATCGAATCCGAGCAGCGGGATGATGGGACCCGCCGTACCACACGTTACGACATCGACCTGACAAAATGCATATTTTGTGGTTTCTGCGAAGAGTCTTGTCCGGTGGATTCCATCGTCGAGACCCGGATTCTCGAATACCATGGCGAAAAACGCGGCGACCTGATCTATACCAAGCAGATGCTGCTGGCGGTGGGAGACCGGTATGAGGAGCAGATAGCAAAGGACAGGGCAGCAGATGCGGGTTATCGATGAATCTTGCCGCTAATTACACATGAGTTTTCAAGATATAATTTTTTACTTTTTTTCGGTAGTGCTGGTGTCATCCGCATTGGGTGTCATTACTGCCCGTAATCCGGTGCATTCGGCCTTGCTGCTTGTGCTGGCTTTTTTCACCTCTGCCGGATTGTGGCTGCTGTTAGAGGCGGAGTTTCTCGCGATTACGCTGGTGCTGGTATATGTCGGCGCAGTGATGGTGCTGTTTTTATTCGTGGTGATGATGCTGGATATCAATCTCGATCGTTTGCGTGAGGGATTCTGGAAATGGTTTCCGTTTGGCGCGTTTCTGGCACTGGTGATGGCGGCTGAAATGGCCATGGTGATGATGGGCGAGCAATTTGGCATCAAGGAAATGCCGGCACCGCCTTCGCGTGCCGCCGATTACAGCAACACCAAGGAACTGGGACGTTTGATTTATACGGAATATGTTTATGCATTCGAACTGGCAGCTGTACTTTTGCTGGTGGCGATAGTGGCTGCCATAGCCCTGACTTTGCGCCATCGTACCGGTACCAAGAGTCTCGACGTGGCGAAGCAGGTGGCAGTGAAGCGCGCTGATCGGGTGCGAATGGTGTCGATGCCGTCCGAGAAGAAAGAATAAAAAGTAAGTGTAAGACCGTATCTTGATGTTGTTTTAAAAAAAGGGGTCGTCAGCTTGGTTTCGTTATCCCATTACCTCGTCCTTGGTGCGATTCTGTTCGCCATCAGTATTGTCGGCATTTTTCTTAACCGAAAGAATGTGATCATCCTGTTGATGGCGATAGAACTGATGCTATTGGCGGTAAATATGAATTTCGTCGCATTTTCGCACTATCTGCAGGATACATCGGGACAAATTTTCGTGTTTTTTATTCTTACCGTAGCTGCGGCGGAGTCTGCCATAGGCTTGGCGATACTGGTGGTGCTATTTCGCAATTTGCGCACCATCAACGTGGATGATCTGGACAAACTCAAAGGGTGATTTGCGAGAGAGATCCCCGGGGTCCGGTATTGGTGGTTCAAAAAACAAAAAATAAATTTTTATGACTGAGATGCAAAAACTTTATCTATTGATTCCGTTGGCTCCCTTGGCGGGAGCGCTTATTGCGGGATTATTGGGCCGTCTGATCGGTCCAGCCTGGAGTCACCGTACCACCATCGCGCTGATGATCGTATGCGTGATTGCATCCATCGCTGTTTTCATGGATGTATTGAAAGGGAATATCTATAACGGCAGTGTTTATACCTGGATGATTTCAGGCGATACACGTTTTGAGGTTGGATTTCTGATTGATCAACTCTCGGCCATGATGATGGTCGTGGTGAGCGGTGTTTCGTTAATGGTGCATATTTATACCATTGGTTATATGCACGGTGACCCCGGCTACCAGCGTTTTTTCAGCTATATCTCGCTCTTTACCTTCTCGATGCTGATGCTGGTGATGTCCAATAATTTCCTCCAGCTTTTCTTTGGGTGGGAAGCGGTGGGACTGGTTTCTTATTTGCTGATCGGTTTCTGGTATACCCGCCCCACCGCGATTTATGCCAACTTAAAAGCTTTTCTGGTGAATCGTGTCGGCGATTTTGGCTTTCTCCTCGGTATTGGCCTGGTGCTGACATATTTCGGCACGCTGGACTATGCGGCAGTATTTGCCCGGGCGCCGCAGATTGTGACGCAGACAATTGAAGTCATTCCCGGTTCACCCTGGGAACTGATGTCGGCGGTCTGTATATTGCTGTTTGTCGGTGCCATGGGTAAATCCGCACAGTTTCCGCTTCATGTATGGCTCCCGGATTCGATGGAGGGGCCGACTCCTATTTCCGCACTGATTCATGCCGCCACGATGGTGACGGCGGGTATTTTCATGGTGGCGCGCATGTCGCCGCTATTTGAGTTAACCGAAACGGCGCTGTCTTTCATGCTGGTGGTCGGGGGTATTACTACGCTATTCATGGCGCTGGTGGCGATTGTGCAGAACGACATCAAGCGTGTGGTGGCCTATTCGACTTTGTCGCAATTGGGTTATATGACTGTGGCGCTGGGCGCATCGGCTTATTCGGCAGGCGTTTTCCACCTCATGACCCACGCCTTTTTCAAGGCGGTGCTATTCCTGGGCGCGGGTTCGGTGATTATCGCCATGCATCATGAGCAAGACATGCGGAAAATGGGTGGGCTCAAGAAATACATGCCTATTACCTATTGGACGATGTTCATCGCTGCGTTGGCCAGCGCGGGTGTGCCCGGTTTTTCCGGCTTCTTTTCCAAGGATGCGATCATTGAGGCGGTGCACTTCGCTAACATTCCCGGCGCCGGTTTTGCCTATTTCTGCGCGGTAACCACCGTATTCGTTACCGCGTTCTATACTTTCCGCCTGGTGTTCATGACTTTTCATGGCGATCCGCGCATGGATCATCATACTGAAGAGCATCTGCATGAATCACCCTGGGTGGTGACGCTGCCGCTCGTGGTACTTGCAATACCTTCCATCGGTGCGGGCTGGTTGATTGGACCGATGCTGTTCGGAGACTACTTCGGCAGCGCCATACAAATCATGCCGCAGCACGAGGCCATTGCAAAAATGTCAGCGGAATTTCATGGTATTGGTGGAATGATGACCCACGCCATCACAACCTTGCCGTTCTGGTTTTCTGTTGGCGGTATTTTTACCGCCTGGTATCTGTATAGGGTGAACACCGATTTGCCAGGGAAAATAAGCCGGGCTGCCGGGCCACTCTACACCTTGCTGGATCGTAAATATTTTATTGACGAATTTTACTCCTGGCTTTTTGCAGGTGGTGCACGCGCACTCGGCAGCGGATTCTGGAAGTTCGGTGACGTGAAAGTCATTGACGGATTCTTCGTCAACGGCACCGCACGCATGGTAGCTGCAACCGCGATGCTGATACGCCGCTTTCAGTCCGGCTATATCTATCATTATGCCTTCACCATGATTGTTGGTGTGTTTATATTGATGAGTTTCTGGTTGTACGGGTCTTAAAACAATAAGCGGTAACAAGAGAAAAAACATTATGGCGGTTTTCAGCCCGGCATCCCGCTACGCGCTAATGAATAATACGGAATAAACATGTTGTTTGGCCTTCCCCTGTTAAGTCTGGTCATTTGGCTGCCCATTTTTGCCGGCATTGGCGTGCTTGCCACCGGTGGTGACCGCAATGCACAACTGGCAAGATGGCTTGCGCTCATTGGATCGGTAGCGGGTTTGCTGGTTGCGATTCCGCTTTATACGCGCTTCGATCCGCTAATGAACGCCATGCAGTTCGTCGAATACAGTCCCTGGATCGAGCACTTCAACATCCATTATCATCTGGGGGTAGATGGCATCGCCATGCCGCTGATTTTGCTCAATTGCTTTACTACACCGCTGGTGGTAATTGCCGGGTGGCAGGTGATAAGTAAACGCGTATCTCAATATATGGGTGCATTTCTTGTCATGTCGGGCATCGTCAATGGCGTGTTTTCGTCGCTCGATGCAATTTTGTTTTACGTTTTCTGGGAAGCTTCGCTTATCCCGATGTTTCTCATTATCGGGGTGTGGGGTGGCCCCAACCGTGTGTATGCTGCAATCAAGTTTTTTCTTTACACGCTATTGGGTTCCCTGTTAATGCTGGTGGCATTTATCTATCTCTACATGATATCCGGCGGCAGTTTCTCAATACTTGATTATCACAAGCTGCCACTGCCGCTAGCACCGCAGATCCTGATATTCATCGCTTTCCTGCTGGCTTTCGCGGTGAAGGTACCCATGTGGCCGGTGCACACATGGTTGCCGGACGCTCACGTAGAAGCACCTACGGGCGGATCGGTGGTGCTGGCAGCAATACTGCTGAAACTGGGTGGTTATGGTTTTCTGCGTTTTTCGCTACCAATTGTGCCGGATGCGAGTCTGTATCTCTCGGACATGATGATTGCGTTGTCGTTGATTGCAGTCGTGTATATCGGACTCGTGGCGTTGGTGCAGGCTGACATGAAGAAGCTTATCGCTTATTCGTCGGTAGCACATATGGGATTTGTCACACTGGGATTTTTTCTATTTAATGCCTATGGACTGGAAGGCGCGATGGTCCAGATGATTTCGCACGGCTTTATATCGGGTGCGATGTTTTTGTGCGTGGGTGTGCTGTACGACCGTCTGCACTCGCGCCAGATCGCCGACTATGGCGGCGTTGCCAATAAAATGCCGGTATTCGCTGCGTTTTTCATGCTGTTTGGTATGGCTAATGCGGGATTACCGGGTACCAGCGGCTTTGTCGGCGAATTCATGGTCATCATGGCCGCTGTCAAGGTAAATTTCTGGTATGCATTTTTCGCTGCAACCACGCTTATTACCGGTGCTGCCTATACGCTCTGGATGTATAAGCGGGTAGTATTTGGCGCTGTTGCGAATCCCGCTGTGGAAGAACTTAAGGATATTAACGGACGCGAGATTCTGATATTGACGGTCCTGGCAGTGGCAGTACTGGGGATGGGGCTTTACCCGTTACCGCTGACGGAAGTCATGCATACCACGGTGGATGATTTGCTGGCGCATATTGCCCGCAGCAAGTTGTAGTACAAATGAGGGAGCCCCGTTTGTTTAAGGATGATAAATGAATTTTGCGCAACCTGATTTCGCACCCGCGTATCCAGAAATATTTCTTCTGGTAATGGTATGCGTGGTATTGCTGGCCGATATCGCATGGGGTGAGAAAAAGCCCTATGTTGCCTATGTGCTTGCGCAGTTTGCATTACTCGGCTGCGTGCTGATTACTTTCGCGACTTCCGCACCAGAGGTTGTTTATACCTTCTCAGGCATGTTCGTGGACGACGCCATGGCCGACATACTGAAGATGCTGGTATATATTACAGTATCTACGGTACTGGTGTATTCGCGCACTTATATTGCTATGCGCGGCATATTCAGCGGCGAATTCTTCAGTCTGGCGCTGTTTGCCACACTGGGTATGATGGTGATGATTTCCGCAAGCCATTTTCTGACCCTTTACCTGGGACTGGAACTCCTGTCGCTGTCGCAGTACGCCATGGTGGCATTGCGGCGCGATTCAGTCGTGGCGACCGAGGCGGCAATAAAATTTTTCGTTCTCGGGGCGCTCGCTTCCGGTTTCCTGCTATACGGCATGTCCATGGTTTACGGAGCGACTGGCACGCTCGACATTACTCGTGTAACTGAAGTGATTCGGAGCGGCGCAATTAACCATTCGGTACTGGTGGTGGGTCTCGTCTTCATCGTTGCCGGTATCAGTTTCAAGTTGAGTGTGGCGCCATTCCATATGTGGGCGCCTGATGTTTATGAGGGAGCACCCACAGCTGTAGCGCTTTTTATCGGTTCAGCACCCAAATTTGCGGCATTCGGCTTTGTCATGCGTTTACTGGTGGAAGGTTTGGGGGCGATGGTAGCGGATTGGCAGGGAATGCTCATCATTCTGGCGGTAATGTCCATGATGATCGGTAATCTGGCTGCTATCGCCCAGACGAATATCAAGCGCATGCTGGCGTATTCCACTATCTCGCATATGGGTTTCATGCTGCTGGGTATTATCGGCGCGGATGAAAATGGCTACAGCTCATCAATGTTCTACGTCCTGGTATATGTGTTGATGACCTTGGGCACATTTGGCATGATCATGCTGCTGTCACGCGAAGGGTTCGAGGCGGAAAAGCTTGATGACTTCAAGGGACTCAACCGGCGCAATCCCTGGTATGCGTTTATCACCCTGCTGTTGATGTTCTCGATGGCAGGCATTCCGCCTACAGTGGGTATTTATGCCAAGCTTGCGGTGTTGCAGGCAGTATTAAGCGCTGGTTACGTATGGTTGGCGGTGGTGGCAGTGCTTTTTTCACTGATCGGCGCGTTTTATTACCTGCGCATTGTTAAACTGATGTATTTCGACGAGCCTGAAACCGATGCGCTCATTCTGCCCCAGAGTGATATTAAGCTGTTGATAAGCGCGAATGGCCTGGCCGTACTCGCGTTCGGACTTTTTCCTCAGTCGCTCATCGCGTTGTGTGCTTACGCCATTCAGCAATCAATATAGCGTTCAGCGCATCGCAGTTGCGCTGCCAGTTTAACCATGCATAATCTGGGTTATGGTTTTCTGTAGCTAATGCGGTAGATGACTCCCGCATAATCGTCCGAAACCAGCAGTGCTCCATCCGGCATAACGAGCAAATCCACCGGCCTTCCCCAGGCATCCTCCTGTTTCAGCCAGCCCTCGGCGAATACTTCCTGTTTTACCACCTTGTTATTATTTATTCGAATGAGTTTAAGCCGGTAGCCGACTTTATTACGTCGGTTCCATGAGCCATGCTCGGCAATAAAAATATTGTTGCGATATTCTGGCGGAAACATTTTCCCGGTATAGAAGCGCATGCCCAGCGGCGCCACATGGGGATCAAGCTTGGCTGCAGGGGGAGTCAGCTTGTTACAGTCGCGCTTTGCACCGTATTTAGGATCAAGAATATCGCCTCCATGGCAAAATGGGTAACCAAAGTGCATGCTCTTTCTCGGCGCGCGATTAAGCTCATCAGGCGGCAAATTATCACCCATCCAGTCGCGGCCATTATCCGTGAACCATAACTCCTTCGTTTCAGGATGCCAATCGAAACCCACTGTATTCCGCACGCCATATGCGTAGACTTCATGGTCTGTACCGTCCGGCTTGATACGCGAGATCAGTGCAAAGCGCTCCGGATCGGGTTCGCAAATATTGCAGGGTGCGCCCACCGGCACGTATAGCAGGCCATCCGGGCCGAAAGCGATGAATTTCCCGCCGTGGTGTTTTTCGCTGGGAAAGTCATCGGTTATCACTACCGGTTTTCCCGGTTGATCGAGGTTGTCTTCGATGTCGTCAAAGCGCAGAATGCGATTGACCGCAGAGACATACAGTGCACCATTCCGGAACGCTACTCCCAACGGTGTCGTAAGTGCGCTGGCAATAGTTCTAACCTTGCGTGTGCCATCGGTTTCTGTAATGGCGTAAACTTTGCCCTCCGACATGGAACCCGCGAATACCGTGCCATTTTTCCCCAGCGCCAGTCCGCGCGCATTGGGCACTTCCGCCCACTGTTCTATGGAAAATCCGGCGGGCAGTTTAATCTTATCCAGCGGCAGCTTATTGTCTGGGTATGGGTCCTGGTATTGTGCGGCGGCAGGTAAGATACAACAGAACATGCAAAAGGTAATAAAACGGATGAGAATTTTCATGAAAGACATGGCAAAGACCCCGGATTAAATGGAATAACCATAAATTAGAAATGGATTAAAAGGAAGAAAATCGTCTTATGATGTGAGGTTTTTGAGGTTTATTGGAGGAGGTAGCTTGAAAACTGCCAATCTGCCCTCATCATCTTATTGCATTTTTTTAGGAGAGAACCCATGCAAGCGACAGCTACAAAGGAACATTTAAGTTTCCAGACTGAAGTCAAACAGTTGCTCAATCTGATGATTCATTCCTTGTATAGTAACAAGGAAATTTTTTTACGCGAACTGATTTCCAACGCCTCGGATGCCGCCGATAAGCTACGCTTTGAAGGATTAACCGATGGCGCGCTGTACGAATCCGATTCAGATCTGAAGATCCGTGTAAGCTACGATGCCACGGCACGTACCATAACTGTCGCCGATAATGGTATCGGTATGTCCCGGCAAGAGGTCATCGACCATATCGGCACCATCGCCAAGTCGGGTACGCGCGAATTCTTTGGTTCTTTAACCGGCGATCAGGCCAAAGATGCGCACTTGATCGGCCAGTTCGGTGTCGGCTTTTATTCGGCGTTTATCGTTGCAGACAAGGTGACGCTCATTACGCGTCGTGCCGGATTGACTTCCGAACATGGTGTCCGCTGGGAATCCGGTGGTGAAGGAGATTATACGCTTGAGACAGTAGAGAAAACAGATCGTGGCACACAGGTTATTTTGCATTTGCGCGAAGGCGAGGATGATCTGCTCAATGGCTGGCGGCTGCGTGCCATCATCCGTAAGTATTCCGACCATATCACGCTCCCTATTGTGATGAAAAAAGAGCAATGGTCGCAGGAAAAGAACGAAAACACGATTACTGACGAAGATGAGACTGTCAATCAGGCGAGCGCGCTCTGGGCACGTCCCAAAAACGAAATTACCCCGGAGCAATACGAGGAATTCTACAAGCATGTGGCGCATGATTTCGAGCCCCCGCTGGCCTATGTTCACGCCAGAGTAGAGGGTAAGCAGGAATACACTCAATTACTTTATATCCCCTCCCGTGCTCCCTTCGACTTGTTTGATCGCGAGTCCCGGCACGGTATCAAGCTTTATGTGAGGCGGGTATTCATCATGGATGACGCGAAACAGTTGCTGCCGAATTATTTGCGTTTCGTGCGCGGGGTGATCGATTCCAACGATTTGCCGCTGAATGTTTCGCGCGAGATATTGCAGGAATCAAAAGATATTGAAGCAATACGTGCGGGAGCGGTTAAAAAGGTGTTGGGACTGCTTGAAGATCTGGCTCGAAGCGAGCAGGAAGATGAGAAAGCCAAATTCAAAACCTTCTGGAAGGAGTTCGGTCAGGTCATCAAAGAGGGCGTGGCGGAAGACCATGCCAACCGCGAACGCGTTGCCAAATTGTTGCGCTTTGTTTCCACCCATGCCGATACGGACGAGCAAACCGTATCATTGGATGACTACATTGCACGCATGAAGGAAGGGCAGGAAAAAATTTATTATGTTACGGCTGATAGTCTCAAAGCGGCCCGAAACAGTCCACATCTGGAAGTGTTCCGTAAGAAAGGCATCGAAGTTTTACTGTTAGCCGAGCGCGTGGACGAGTGGCTGGTCGCAAACTTGACCGAATTCGAAAGTAAGCCATTGCAATCTGTGGCGAAAGGCAGCCTTGATCTGGGAAAACTGGAAGACGACGCGGAGAAGAAGGAGCAGGAGAAAGAAGCGGGCGAATATAAAGAGCTTACCGACAAAATAAAGAGTACGCTTGGCGAACAGGTGAAGGATGTACGCGTTACGTTACGCTTGACCGAATCTCCAGCCTGCCTCGTGGCGGATAGTCATGACATGAGCGGAAACCTGGAACGCCTGCTGAAGTCGGCTGGACAAAAAGTGAACCACACCAAGCCAATCCTGGAGATCAATCCTTATCATCCAATGATTCAGCGCTTAAAATCCGAGCAAACGCACTTTGCCGACTGGAGCCACATCCTGTTCGATCAGGCGTTATTGGCTGAAGGCGGTCAGCTTGAAGACCCGGCTAGTTTCGTCAGGAGAATCAACGAACTACTCTTCCTGACAACTACAAGCGGAGAATAGGCGTGGGTGGGAGGGCGGAAGGTTTTGCCGTATCCAGCCCCTCTCATTGGTTAAACAGCCTTGGTTCCGATTACCCCAATACGCGCTGATGGGTTACAGGTTA
>JBDTWQ010000155.1:0-2966 GCA_040006595.1 Nitrosospira sp. | reverse complement strand
CGGCGCAGCATCTTGTTAACTTCGTCGGCGTGCGTCTCTTCCGCGACGATGAGTGTTCTCGCATAATCTTCCAGTAATACCGATTTGCCTTGGGTCAGTTCCAGCAGTTGATGGTAGGCCGCGCAGGCTTCGCCCTCATGCGCAAGAGATTCCCTGAGGATATCGCCGATGTCGTGATGATGCGTCTCCAGCAGCGGACCGATGGAAAGCGAAGGATATCCACCCAGGAAGGTAACAAGCTCACCGGCCTTATGAGCGTGAAGCAGACCTTCCTCGGCCTCCTTCTTGAGCCATTCAACAACGGGAATACGATTGTAGCCATAGACCATCAACGAATAGTGCGTATAACGCACTACTCCGGCAAGCTCCAATTCCATAATCTTGTTCAACAGTGCGATGGCTTTGTCTTTATCAAAGTTCATGTTTTTTTCTCCTTTGTGGTTGTGAAATTCGGGAGGATGCAACTGATCTCATAAACCACCTACTGTTTCTCGCCAGTGGTGCGTCGGTTGGCGTTTCGCTCATTATCCCCACAGGTTTATAGGGCTGCAGCGTGGCTGCCCAGATACTCGGCCACTCCCTCCGGACTTGGCTTCATACCAGGTTCGCCAGTTTTCCAGCCAGCAGGGCACACCTCGCCATGGCTCTCGTGGAACTGCAACGCGTCCACCATGCGCAGCATTTCATCCACATCGCGCCCCAGCGGCAGGTCGTTGACTACCTGATGGCGCACGATGCCGTGTTTGTCTATCAGAAAGGAAGCGCGTAGGGCGACGTGATCTGGATGACTGACACCATAGGCGTGCATGACCTCTCCGCCCACGTCCGATACCAACGTAATGCCCACTGGACCGATACCACCCTTATCCACGGGGGTGTTCCGCCAGGCATAGTGAGTGAATTGAGAGTCCACAGACACGCCTACTACTTCCACATTGCGTTTGCGAAACTCTTCTACCCGATGAGAGTGGGCGATGATTTCCGAGGGACAGACGAAGGTAAAATCCAGCGGATAGAAAAACAGTACAGCGTACTTGCCCGAAATTTCGGTATGAAAATTGAAAGCCTCATTGAAACTGCCATTCGGCAGGACGGCAGGCTTGGTAAAGTCTGGAGCAAGATGGGTAACAAGTACTGACATTAGTATTCTCCTTTCTGATTGATGGAATTGGCACGTCGCTGAATCGACATCAACGAATCTTCCGGCAGTACATCTGTCTGCCTCTTTTCCTGAAAATTCACTTATTTTGTATTTATAACCTATCTACCGCGCCACCCTCTGTGCGGCATACCGCACAGGATGCGAGTTGTACGAAAATATTCTGCTAAAGCAGCGTATCCCTTGATATCAAGGACAGCCGAGGTGATAGACCCACTGATTTAACAGGCTGCGAGCTGCATCGGGAATTTCCGATGCGGTCATTCCGACGGGGCCCCCTTGCTGTTTCTGCAATACATCCGCCGCGGCGCCGTGCAGATAAACCGCCAGCAATAGTGCGTTTTCCGAACTTAATCCCTGTGCCAGTAAAGCGCCGATGATTCCAGACAATATATCGCCTGTACCTGCGGTGCTTAAGCCCGGATTTCCGCTGGTGTTGATGTAGCGTTTGCCACCGGGCTCAGCGCAAACGCTACCCGCTCCTTTCAACACGGCGCAACAATTGAAAATACCCGCCAGATTCGCCGCGGCGGCCATGCGGTCATTTTGAATCGTTGAGGTATCCGTGTTCAGCAATCGAGCGGCTTCGGCGGGGTGAGGTGTGAGAATGGAAGGGGCTTTACGCTCGTGCCATCGCACCCGTAACAGGTTGGCAACGCTGGAATATGTGGCAATGAGATTCAACGCATCGGCATCCAGCACCAGCGGCAGATCGGATTCCAGCGCGCAGCTTAGCCAGAAACAAGCATCGGTTCCTACCCCCAGCCCTGGACCCACAACCATGCAATCCAGGTAATCGAGTTTGAACAGTTCGTGAACCGGGCGCAGCATCAATTCAGGCTGCGTACTGTCCACACCAGGTGCGCCGGGTACGTGATGTGCAATCAAACCAAGATAAACGCGGCCAGCGCCCAGTTTCAACGCTGCTGTGCCCGCCAGCAATGCGGCGCCAACCATCCCTTCCGATCCGCCGATTATGCCGATGCTGCCGAACATGCCTTTGTGACTGCTGGCGGGCCGAGGCGGTGGCAGCAATTTCTGTGCGTAAGCCCAATCCATCATCCATGTGCCGGGTTCTTTCAAAGAAGGCACATCAAGACCGAGATCGCGCAAGAAAATTTCTCCGCAATATTCCGGACCATAATGCGTCAGGAGACCGGGCTTGAGGCCGATGAATGTGACTGTCATGGCGGCCCGGATAGCTGTGCCGCGTACCTGACCGGTATCGCTGCCAAGGCCGCTGGGAATATCGAGTGCAAGCACGGGCAGATTCATGAGGTTGACGGCTTTGACCAGGGCGAGGTATTTACCTGTCAGGTTTCGGCCCTCTCGATGATCGAGGCCAATACCGAACAGTCCATCTATCACCGCATCCCATTTTTCATTTTTCGGGATCTCAGCAAATATCTCGCCACCTGCGGTGAGCCAGGCATCCAGCATTTGCTGCGCATCGCTGGACAGGGTTGCGCGCTCGCCGGTGAACACCAGCGTGACTTTGAACCACCAGGCTTGCAGATGACGTGCGACTACGAAAGCATCGCCACCATTATTACCAGGGCCTGCCAGAACCAGCACTTTAGTTTTGCCGGGCGTTAGCAACTTGTCCCGTGCAACTTCGGCTGCGGCAAAACCGGCCTTTTCCATTAAAGCAGACGGGTGGTGCAAACTGGTTGCGAGTTGTTCGATTTCTCGAATCTCGGCGGTGGAATAAATGGCGGTGAATTTATTATTCATGCTAAGAGCATCCCTATGAATCCAAATCTCGTCGTGATACTGCGTTACTCAAGTAATTTATCGCTTACATATC
>JBDTWQ010000154.1:0-6685 GCA_040006595.1 Nitrosospira sp. | reverse complement strand
CAAACGGTGAATACGCGACTTGGCGCGGCCAATCCCTTGGGATACAGTTCTGCGGGTGTGGCGATTGCTGTGGGTGGACTGGTGGAAGGGATTAATCCCGGTGACCGCGTGGCCTGCGGCGGAGTGGGTTATGCGAACCATGCGGAGTTCGCGGTCGTGCCGAAGAACCTGGCGGTCAGGGTTCCAGATAACGTGAGTGACGAGATGGCGGCTTTCGCCACGCTGGGCGCAATTGCGCTGCAGGGTGTACGTCTTGCAGATCCCAAGCTGGGGGAGACCGTACTGGTGCTCGGGCTGGGGTTGCTCGGCCAAATCACGGTGCAACTGCTCAGAGCGAACGGTTGTCGAGTTTTCGGTACAGACCTTGACCCGGCATTGGTGGCGCTCTGCGAGAAATTCGGTGCGACTGGGCTGCCGTCCGCGGATGTAGAGGTAACCTGCCGGGAGTTGACGGGCGGGCATGGGGTTGATTCGGTTCTGATCTGCGCAGGTACGTCGTCGAATCAGCCTATTGAGCTTTGTGGCCGAGTGACGCGAGAGAAAGGCCGCGTCGTGGTGGTTGGCGCAGTCCGCATGGATATCCCTCGAGAAGATTTCTTTAAGAAGGAGATAAGCGTTGTTATCTCGCGTTCCTATGGTCCAGGGCGCTATGATCCCCACTACGAGGAGAATGGCAATGACTATCCGTTCGCCTACGTTCGTTTCAGCGAACAGCGAAACATGGAAACCATTCTTTCCCTAATCGCGAATGGAAGCCTCGACCTGAAGAGTCTGATCACCCATCGTTTTGAGCTGGATCAAGCAGTAGCGGCCTACGCATTAATTGAAGGGCAGAAGCAAGAACATTACCTGGGAATCGTCCTTAATTACGCGGAAGGCCAGGATGTCTACGGTTCGACTCGCGAAGTTAGTCGTATCCTCGTGACCAGCGAGCCCATCAACCGCGCGAGGATCGGCGTTTCTCTGGTCGGTGCCGGCAACTATGCCACAGCAAGCCTGCTGCCCGTGCTGAAGGTCCAAGAGAATATCGAATTGCGCGGACTCGTGACCGCTAGTGGACGAACAGCCGCAGGTGTTGCCAAACAATTCGGTTTTTCATTTTGTGCATCTGAGTTCGATGATGTCATTGGTGCAGACACCGATGCGGTTGTCATAGTCACGCGCCACAATACCCATGCCGATTACGTTTGTCGAGCCCTGCGTGCTGGGAAGCATGTCTATGTCGAGAAGCCTCTGGCAATGCGCATTGAGGAATTGGCAGCGGTCGGCTGTGCCTTCGCGGAGGCAGGGGAACGGCAGCTCATGGTGGGATTCAACCGGAGATATGCTCCGTTGACGGCGAAGGTCAGGAATTACTTCGCAGGCATACGTTCCCCAAAAATTGTCAACATCAGGGTGAATGCCGGATACATACCTCATGAGCATTGGATTCAGGATCCTAAGACTGGGGGCGGCCGCGTGATCGGTGAAGCCTGCCACTTCATCGATCTGGCTTCCGCGCTAGTGGAATCTCCGCCTGCATCGATCCATTGTTCCGGCGTGCGTAACACGGCAGCACCACTTCTCAATGACAACGTCTGCATGTCTTTACTCTTTCAGGACGGGAGTCTGGCCAATGTAATATATGTCTCGGATGGTCCCAAAGCACTACGTAAGGAATACGTTGAAGTATTCGGTGGTGGTCGGGCAGCAATTATCGACGACTTCCTCGAAGTCAGACTGTACCAAGGCGACGTAAGTTGCGAGCGTGTCAAGTTGGCGGCACAGGACAAGGGACAGCGGAATATGTTGTTGGCTTGGATTAGTGGAATGCGCAACGGAAACCCAGCAATGGACTTCAGGACAACCATGGCGGTCAGTGCGGCGGCAGTTTGCGCTGTAGAGTCGATGACCATTGGCCAACCCATCGCTATTGGCCCATGGTTATGGGGAGAAGAGGCCGTGACAGCCGCAGCCGCGGCAGCGGTCGCGTAAAGCTGATTATATGGTGGACGGAAATATTCTTCAGCCTGTTTTTTTTACGCGCAGCATTCTGCGCTCGTTGGTAAAGCTATCAATGAGCCCAGCCTTAGGCGAGAGGTTGGGCGGATGAGTGCTATGCCTCGAATCCTGATGATCGGGACTTCCTTGGACCTCCAGGGAGGGGTAGCGTCAGTGATTGCAGTCTATAGGGACAATGGGTTTTTCGAACGCTGGGGCGTGGAGTACATACCGACCAACTGCGCCGGAGGTGCGCTACGAAAAATGATTTGTTCGCTGCTTGCTGCTTTGCGGTTTCTCGGCATGCTTCTCCGTGGGGGTGGAGAGGTCGTACACATCCATACGTCCTCATATTTCAGCTTCTGGCGGAAGTCGCTTTTCTTCGTAGCAGCATTCCTTTTCCGCAGGGCTGTTGTGGTGAGCCTTCATGGCGGTGGATTCCGCGAATTCTATAGCGATACATGTGGCCCGATCGGCAGGTGGTGGATACGAACCGTCATGCGAAAAGCCGCGCGATTCATCGTACTGACCTGTGGCTGGAAACAATGGGCATTATCCATCGTGCCTGAAGCAAATGTATGCACGATACCGAACGTCTGTTCTGACTCAGCTCGCTCCGCGGTTGCAGGGAGTGTCGACCAGGCCACTAAACGCGTTTTATTCGTGGGGCGTCTGGAGAAGGAGAAAGGGTTCAATGATCTCCTGAAAGCTGTAGCGCATATCCGCGATAGGGTTCCCGGAATAAAACTGGTGTGTGGTGGCACGGGCAACGAAAGTCAAGTGAAAAACTGGATTGAAACCGCCGGAGTCGGCGATATCGTCGAGTTAAGAGGCTGGATTTCCGGCACGGCCAAACAAGAATGTTTCGAACATGCTGCCCTGCTGGCTCTTCCGTCCTATATAGAAAATCTACCGATGGTAATCATCGAAGCAATGGCCGCCGGCCTGCCAGTGGTGGCCAGCGCGGTTGGTGGGGTTCCCGACGTTATCGAGGCTGGAAAAGAAGGCCTGTTGGTAAAACCAGGCGACGTAGGTGGGCTTGCTGATGCGATCGCTTGCCTGTTGAATAACCAATCAATGCGCAAGTCGATGGCTTGGAACGCTCGTCAGAAATACGAAAACAATTATTCTCCGAAATGCGTGATTCCGAGACTGGAGCTGATCTACGAAGAGCTGGGCATAACCCCGGTGTGAGGAATCATGGAAATTAACCGAGCATGACGCCGCTAGCCCTGCGGGAAAAAATTCTTTGGCGCGTAAACCGGCTACGTTGTATGTCGCCAGCGGAGGTAGCATACCGCTTTCAACAATCGGTTCGAATGCATCTGCAACGTCGTGGTTTTTTCGTTGCGCCCCGTACTTTGACTGCTGATGCAAGAAATGATTTGCCCCCTTGGATTGCCAAGCCACCTGTGCTCGCGCCGGAAGCCTATATTACTGCTGCGACTTCAATTACCTCAGGTTATCTTGACGTGTTCGCGTTACATGGTGCTTCGATTGGCTACCCGCCGCGCTGGAATTGTGACCCAGGCAGTGGTGTAGAGTTTCCCTTAACTTTCGGTCCGCAGCTTAACTACCGGAACCTGGAAGATGGAGCAGACATTAAGTTTGTGTGGGAGCCGAATCGCCACCTGCAGCTGGTGACACTCGCTCAAGCCTACGCTCTCACGGGTAGCGATACTTATTTGCAAGCACTCCGTCTGCAGATGGAGTCGTGGCTGGACCAATGCCCGTATTTGCTTGGGCCCAATTGGTCCAGTTCACTTGAAGCGGCAATTCGTCTAATCAACTGGTCAATCGTCTGGCAGCTTGTCGGTGGCAGCCGGTCGCAGCTATTTGATGGAAGGGCGGGAATAGCCCTGCACGACAGATGGTTGACCTCGATTTATCAGCATATGCACTTTATTCGTCATGGTTTTTCACGTCATTCATCGGCAAATAATCATCTCATCGGAGAGGCAGCTGGTCTTTTCGTTGCGACGAGAACCTGGCTGTACTGGAAGAACGGACGGGCATGGGGAGACTTAGCGCAAAACATCCTCGACCGGGAGGCGTTGCTACAGAATGCGCCTGACGGCGGCAACCGCGAACAAGCTTTTGCCTATCAGCAGTTTGTGCTTAACTTCCTTCTTATTGCCGGCCTCGCTGCTCGAGTTTCAGGCCCTGATTTCAGTATGGAATATTGGAAGCGTATCTCGGTCATGATCGAATTCATTGCCTCAATAATGGACGTGGGTGGCAATGTGCCGATGGTAGGTGACGCGGACGATGGCCTTGCCATCCGTCTGTCGCAGGAACCTGACTGGTGTCCGTTCCGTTCGTTACTGGCGACCGGTGCGGTTTTGTTTCGCCGCAGCGATTTCCGCGCGAAGGCTGGCCGCTTGGATGAGCAAACGCTTTGGTTGCTAGGCGATGAAGCATACGAAACTTTTGATGAATTGAAGCCGGATCCGGTTGGACTGCCGGTTCGTCGGAGTTATCCCGAATCGGGTTACTACATTTTAGGCGATCGCTTTGAAACTCCGGAGGAAATTCGCATCATCGCTGATGCCGGTTCTCTCGGCTATCTCAGTATTGCTGCCCACGGCCATGCCGATGCACTGTCGGTAACACTTTCAGTTGGCGGCAAAGAATTCCTGGTAGATCCCGGAACTTACGCCTACAACGCCGAGCGCAGGTGGCGCGACTATTTTCGCGGTACCGCCGCGCATAACACCGTGCGGCTTGACGGCATGGACCAGTCGGAGATCGGCGGCAGCTTTCTGTGGCTGCGTAAGGCGCAGGCGCACTGCGAACGGTGGTCGCCAGGTGAGACGCGGGATGAACTTGCTGCCAGCCATGACGGCTACCAGAGACTGGAAGACCCAGTTATTCACCGCCGCACACTAAGCTTTGACAAGTGCTTACGCCAGATGCTTGTTACAGACGAGATCGAATGCGAGGCAAAACACACTGTCGAAATTTGCTGGAATTTTGCTGAGCAGTGCGATATATGTATTTTGGATGAGAATGTAGTGGCCATACGCGAAGGCTTTTGTGTCACTCTTCAATTAGTGACCGGCATCTCTAAATTACAGTTGTTTCAAGGTAATGAAGATCGGCCAGCGGGATGGGTGTCCCGCCATTTTGGTGTTAAAGTACCGGCACCCACTGCCATTTGGTTTGCGGAAGTAAGCGGCAATTCGCGTTTTACAACCCTGGTAAGCATCAAGAAAAGTGAGGATCATCCACGAGCATAAGGATGCTGCGCCAATCTTTGAGAGGATCGGAACGGTCGGAACTATTTGGACGAGAGCCGGTTGTGTTGAGCCGCAATATATCGATTCGATCGTTGCGGTAGTTGATGAGGAATTGTAGTTAGGAGGAATTGTTGTGAGCTCGCGTATAGAAATTATGGGCTGCCAAATCGATAATCTATCGATGGAAGAGACGCTCCAAGCGGTTGAAAATTTTATCAAGTCCGGTCGGCCACATCAGCACGTGGTTGTCAACGTGGACAAGTTGGTGAAGGCTAGTCGCGATGAAAAATTGCGGCGTATCATAAACGAATGCGCGTTGATCAATGTGGATGGCATGCCGGTTGTGTGGGCTTCTTACCTGCTAGGCAAGCCGCTAAAGGAGCGTGTTGCAGGAGTCGATCTGTTCGAGGCGTTGATGCGGCGTTCTGCAGCGAAAGGCTGGAGGGTATTTCTGCTCGGTGCCAAGGAAGAAATTGTGTCCAGGGTGAAGCAGGTCTACGAAGAGAGATATGCGGAACTCATTATAGCGGACTATCGCAACGGTTATTGGAAGCCAGAGGAGGAAAACGCTGTGGTCGAGCAGATCAAAGCGGCACAAGCCGACCTGTTGTTTGTGGCCATCAGTTCACCAAAAAAGGAACACTTTTTAGGACGCTATCAGGCGGACATGCGCGTGCCTTTCGCAATGGGTGTGGGTGGGACATTCGACGTGGTTACGGGTAAGGTAAAGCGCGCACCGAAGTGGATGCAGAAGACCGGCTTAGAATGGTTTTTTCGATTCCTCCAGGAGCCACGCCGCATGTTCGGACGTTATTTTATTGATGACATGGCTTTTTTTGGCTTACTGTTAAAAGAATTTTTCAAGCCGAAAAAGGCTGGGTAGGTTTATACGTCTTCAAGAATCCTGTTCCCATAGTATTGAAAATGGCGAGCAAATAACGGGGCGGCATGGGTTTTTGCATTTGTGGCATTCGAGGGGTAAGAGCGCATTACATAAAGAAATTCTAGCCATGGCAATGTGGTGTTTGCACTGATGCGATTGCGCCGAAGAAAACAGCCGGGTGGGTTTGTTCCGGCGGTCAAATATCGAGATCTAGTCTAGGTGTTTCGAGCAGAGCAAATATGCGAATACAAATTTCTTGTGGATGAGTTTTGGCGTCTCGTTTAATTTTTTTAGAAGGTGGTCCCTTTGACGATTGCAATTAGAGCTGTTATTAGTTTTGCTTTAGCGCTTTCTTGTGGTTTTGCCTACGCAGACATAGTTTTCGATGGAAGACTGAGTAACAACAACTTCTCCGGCTATCGAGCACTCGAGGCGGACGGTGCCATTTTCGCCGGCGCTTTGGCACCCAACGGTATTCACGCTCGTCTGGAGCGAGTTCTCGATCCGGCAGGGTCTGGCAAATCTGTAATGCGTGCAACCCACATTTATGGCGATTTGCCGACGAGCGGAGGCTACCGTTCTG
>JBDTWQ010000153.1:0-20326 GCA_040006595.1 Nitrosospira sp. | reverse complement strand
AGTCATCCGTGCCCATCGTCACTTAAGTGCTAAACAAAATGACTCACTACACTAGGCGCAGAGCCATTCAATGGTCGCGACGATCGCCAATCCTTCATGTCGCTATCAGATAGATTCATTTGCTTATGAGCTGGGTGCCACACCCATCAAAATAAAAACGGAATGCTTTATGAGAAAAAAGAAATGAGGGCTTACGTGCCTGTGCTCCAAACAAAATAGCCAAGTACATCAAGATTGCCGCATCATTCATGCCCCCCAGGCCGATCGGTAAACAAGAAAATGTAAATCCCTGAGGCAATTCATGAAAACTCAGCTCACACATAGAGATATTCTAGAAGTTCAAGAACAATTTGCGACAGAATCCTTCCCTTAGTATACAATCCTACCTTCATGAAGAAGTTTCTTATCCATCCCATCATGCTTGTGTTATTCGTCAGTATGTTGACGAATTCCTTTGGCTGGGCGTTTAACGGGGAGATATTTGCCCATGAGCTTGATCACAAGCATCATGTTCCTTCTGTTGATCCGATGGCTCATCTCGAGGCTCACCAACATGACTCTTCTGGCGGAGATAGCGGGCTAGACGACGCTACGCATTTATCGTTACATGCTTTCGGGCAATACTCACCTTTTTTCTTCCATGCCCCTCTCCTCGTCCCTGCTTCCCTCTGTATGGATGTGTTGAGTGTATTTATCCCTGTCAATGTCCCTGAATCCATTCCGGACTCCCCGCTTCATCCTCCTCGAAGTTCCTTCGCAAGCTAGATCTTCAAGTCACGCCGGATCAACCTCTGACGTAGCTTAGGCGCACATGCGTCGCCGAAGTCACTGTCACGTTTCTCCATCACGCTGAGCTTGTTGCGTCTTAGTTCGCGTTAACGGATCACTCATCGCAGTCGATTAGATCGTTAACGCCTAACATATTTGCGAAGGATGTCCATGAACTTTACCGCATTGTTCAGGGCGCCACGATACCTGGTGTCAGCCGGATCCCTTATTCTGGCGATCGGCTGGGCAACCGTGGCTATTGCTCAAAATACTTTCTCGGGCGCATTGCCTGACAGGAACCTGGATCGCCCAGATCCATCTCTGCCCGAGGAAAAGAAAGACCTCACGTTGCGCGATGCCGCGCTTCTCACACTGCGGCGTAATCCCGAACTGGCCGCTTTCGCCAAGGAAAAGCGCGCCCTTGAAGGAGCAACGCTGCAAGCTGGCTTGCTGCGGAACCCTGAGTTATCCGTGAACGTTGAGAACGTCGGAAATGTTCAGCCACTCAGCGGCGATATCAATTCTCAAAAGTCAGTCGCACAAGAGGTTGTGCAGCAAATCTCGACGATCCGGATCTATCAAGTGATTGAACTCGGCGGAAAACGCGCCGCCCGAGTCAGCGCCGCATCACTTGGCGAGGAGCTAGCTATTAAAGATTACGAAGCCAAGCGTGTGGAACTCATCGCCCGGATGACAAACTTCTTTACCGAAGTGCTGGCGGGGCAGGAACGCCTGCGGCTTGCCGAGGAGAACCTGCAGCTGGCGCAGAGGGTGGCGAATATGGTAGCAAAGCGCGTTCAGGCTGGAAAGGTGCCACCCATAGAGGAAACGAGAGCGGGAGTAGTGTTTTCCACCACGCGGATTGAGCTGGAGCAGGCGCAACGCGAGCTGGCGGCGGTGCGCAAACGGCTGACCCTTCTATGGGGTAACGCTTCCCCGCAATTTAACAAGGCGCTGGGGAACCTAGAATCGATGGTCATCTTACCCGGCTTTGAGGCACTTGAAGAGCGAGTTCTTGTCAGTCCCATGGCGCTTCGCGGTAAAAAAAGCATAGAGCAACGAAAAGCGCTTCTGGAAGTGCAGAGAACGCGGCGCATACCGGATCTCACCGCCAGCGCTGGTGTCGTTCACCACGCGCAGCTCGGGGGTAATACCGCTGTAGCTAGCTTGCTAATGCCGCTGCCGTTGTTCGACCGCAACCAAGGTAACGTCCTGGAAGCCCACCAACGCGTGGACAAGGCCATCGATGAACAGGTGGCCCTCGACTTGCGGCTTAAAACCGAGCTTGTCCAGGCCTATGAGGCATTGTCGGCTGCCGAGAGGGAAGTCAGCATATTGCGCGGCGAAATTTTACCTGCGGCCAAGAGCGCCTTCGAAGTCACCAACAAAGGCTATGAGCTAGGCAAGTTTGGTTTTCTGGAAGTGCTGGATGCGCAGCGCACTCTGTTTCAAAACCAGGTCTTGTATGTGCGCGCCCTTGCGAATTACCAGCGTCTGGTCAATGAAATCGAGCGACTTATCGCGGCGCCTCTCGATGACGCTTTGAATTCTCCAGCAATTAGCCGCAACAGGGCTGCTGAAGTTTTAAGGAGCGGATTGTGAATAAACGCCAAATGATTTCAGTTGCCGCCGTCATCGCAATAGGGGCTGCGCTGGGTGGAGTAATTCTTACCCTGGATAAAGCTGCCTCATCTAGTGCAACCGATACCGCGCGGGAGGCATCTGGAACCAAGGATAAGCCGGGAGCGAAGGGAAACGACACGGCGCTTGAGCCCCAAAAGGGCTCCAGGGGAGGAAAGCTTTTTACTAGCGACGGCTTTGGTGTCGAGGTGACCATTTTTGAAAAAGGAGTGCCGCCCCAATTCCGGCTCTATCTTTATGAAAACGGCAAACCGCTTCCAGCGGCTGTCGCCAAAGTCACTGTCACCCTTTCGCGGCTCGGTGCACCGGCACAGGTATTCAAATTCACGCCGGAGGCCGATTACCTGATCGGTGACCAGATAGTGGAAGAGCCTCATTCATTCGATGTGGTAATCGCCGCTGAATGGAAGGGAAAAAAGTTCCGCTGGATGTATAGCCAAGTCGAAGCGCGCGTGGAAATGCCGGACGACATGCTAAAGAGCATCGGCATTGAAATACTCACCGCTGGGCCAGCGACGATACGGCCTACGCTCAAGCTGCCCGGTGAGATCATCTTCAATGAACATACCATCGTGCAGGTCGTGCCGCGCCTGCCGGGCATAGTCACCGCCGTCTATGGTCATCATGGTCAGCAGGTGAAAAAAGGGGAGGTGCTTGCGGTAATTGATAGCCCGATGCTGGCGGAATTACGGAGCCAATATTGGGTCGCGCGGAAGCGATTGGGCCTTGCACAGACTACCTTCGAGCGGGAAAAGCAGTTATGGGAAGAAAAGATCTCTGCCAAGCAGGATTATCTCGCCGCCCAGGAGTTGTTAAATGAAGCCGAAATCGCAGTGGAACTTGCCGCGGTAAAACTGCGCTCGTTGGGTGTACAGCTCGAATCTGGCTCATCAGATAAGAATCTGGCACGTTACGCCATACAAGCCCCAATACCCGGCCTTATCACCGCCAAAGCCATCGCACTAGGGCAAACACTCAAGGCGGATGACAACATCTATACGATTGCTGACATATCGACAGTCTGGGCGGCAATCACGGTATATCCGAAAGACCTGGCTGTGATCGAGGTCGGTCAAAAGGCAACTGTCAAAGCGACCGCTTTTGACATTGGGGACGAGGGTAAGGTCACCTATATCACGGCGCTGATCGGGGGCCAGACCCGAACTGCCACAGCGCGGGTAGAACTGGATAACAAGGATGGCAGATGGCGCCCCGGCATGTTTGTCAACGCAGAACTGGTAGCTGAAGAAATCCGGGTACCTGTCGCGGTAGCGGCGAATGCCATCCAGACAATCCGTGACTGGACGGTGGTATTCGGCCGCTATGGCCAATACTTTGAAGCGCGCCCACTGGAGCTGGGACTCAACGATGGAAGCATGATAGAGGTGCTGAAAGGGCTTTCTGCGGGAGAACAGTACGCGGTGGGTAACAGTTTTGCCATCAAGGCCGAGCTCGGCAAGTCTGGCGCAAGCCATGACCATTAGGGCTGACCGTCATGATTGAACACATTCTACGAGTATCCATACAGAAACGCGGCCTGGTCCTGATGGCCGTCTTGGCGATGGCAATGCTTGGAGTCTACAGCTACCAGAAACTTTCCATTGATGCGGTACCCGATATTACTAACGTGCAAGTACAAATCAATACGCGGGCGACAGGGTATTCACCCGTGGAGGCGGAACAGCGGGTCACCTTCCCCATCGAGACGATCATGGCCGGGCTCCCCAACCTCCAGTACACCCGCTCCCTCTCGCGTTACGGGTTATCGCAGGTCACGGTAATCTTCGAAGACGGCACCAATGTCTACTTCGCGCGACAACTGGTGAACCAGCGCATTCAGGAAGCCAAAGGCAAACTGCCTGTTGGGGTTGAGACCACGATGGGGCCCATTTCTACCGGTTTAGGTGAGATCTTCATGTACACCGTCGACGCTGAGAAGGGTGCGCAAAAACCGGACGGCACCGCCTATAACCCGACCGACTTGCGGGAAATCCAGGACTGGATTATTAGGCCACAGTTGCGCACGGTTAAAGGCATCACGGAGGTCAATTCGATCGGCGGCTACGTCAAACAGTTTCATGTCGCCCCTTATCCTGACAAGCTGATTTCTTTTGGCCTGACGCTACAGGACGTAATCGCTGCGCTGGAGCGCAATAATCTCAACGTAGGCGCGGCTTACATTGAAAAAAGTGGCGAACAGTACTTGGTTCGCTTGCCCGGACAGCTAGCGAATCTGGACGAGATTGGCAACATCACGCTCGGCTCGAGGCAGGGTGTCCCCATCCGCATCAGCGATGTTGCAGATATTCTCATAGGCAAAGAGTTACGCAATGGCGCGGCGACGCAGAACGGTAAGGAAGTGGTGCTCGGCACGGTACATATGCTGATCGGTGAAAATAGTCGCACCGTCTCTCACGCAGCCGCCAAAAAACTGACGCAGATCAATCGCAACCTGCCTGAAGGCATAGCGGCCACCCCCGTTTATGACCGCACCACCTTGGTGGACAAAACCATCCGAACCGTTGCCACTAATCTGTTTGAAGGGGCTGCCCTGGTCATCGTGGTTCTGTTCCTGTTTTTGGGGAATCTGCGCGCAGCGCTTATCACAGCGCTCGTCATCCCGCTGTCAATGCTATTCACCTTCAGCGGTATGGTGGCGAATCACGTCAGCGCCAATCTGATGAGCCTGGGCGCACTTGATTTCGGCCTCATCGTGGACGGTGCCATTGTCATTGTCGAAAACAGCATGCGGCGTCTTGCCCATGAGCAGACACGGCTGGGACGTCTGTTAACCCCCGCAGAACGCTTTTCAGTTGTCTTCGATGCATCCAGGGAAGCGCGCAGGGTATTGATTTACGGAGAGCTGATTATCATGGTGGTCTACCTGCCCATCTTTGCGCTCTCGGGAGTAGAAGGGAAGATGTTCCATCCCATGGCATTCACGGTGGTGATCGCGCTGATCGGAGCGATGATTCTCTCCGTGACATTCGTCCCCGCAGCCATCGCACTTTTTCTCTCTGGCAAGGTAGCAGAAAAAGAGAGTCCGGCAATAGCGTGGGCAAAGAAAGTCTATGTGCCTGCATTGAACGGGGCAATGCGCAACAAGGAACTCACGGTCACGCTCGCCGTGGTGATTGTCGTGCTATCAGGCCTGCTGACAACGCGGCTGGGCAGCGAGTTTATACCCAGTCTCAACGAAGGAGACATTGCCCTGCATGCACTACGTATTCCCGGCACCAGTCTGACCACCGCCATCGAAATGCAAGATCAGCTGGAGCAAACCATCAAGACATTTCCAGAGGTAGACAGGGTTTTTTCCAAGATTGGCACCGCCGAGATTACGACGGATCCAATGCCGCCGAGCGTTGCAGACACCTTCATTATTCTCAAACCCCAATCGGAATGGCCGGGGCCGCACTATACGAAGACAGAATTGATAACCGCCATGGAACAGGCGGTCCGGAAAGTGCCGGGTAACAATTATGAATTCACACAGCCGATACAAATGCGTTTCAACGAATTGCTGTCAGGTGTGCGCGCCGATGTCGCGGTGAAGGTGTTCGGTGATGACATGGATACGCTTCTCGCCTTAGGTGAAGAGATTGAAAAGCTTCTCGAAACTGTCCCAGGCGCGGCAGATGTGAAAACCGAGCAAATCACCGGCTTGCCGGTACTTTCCATCCAGATGGATCGCGCAAAAATGGCGCGCTACGGACTGAACGTAGCCGATGTGCAGGATGCCGTATCTATCTCTGTCGCTGGAAGAACCACTGGCACTATTTATGAGGGTGACCGCCGTTTCGAGCTGCAAGTCAGGTTACCCGAGCAGCAACGGAGCGATCTGGAGGCACTCAAGCGGCTGCCTATCCAATTGCCCACCCCAGTCGCAGGTGCGGGCATGGGAATCAACACTATTGCCCCGGCTGCCCCACCTGCCTATGTTTCGTTGGGGGAAGTGGCTAATTTTGAGGTTGTCCAGGGGCCTAACCAGGTAAGCCGCGAAAATGGCAAGCGTAGGGTCGTTGTTACTGCAAATGTCCGTGGCCGTGATCTGGGTTCATTCGTCACTGAAGCAGAAACGCTTATCACAGAACAGGTAGAGATACCTTCCGGATACTGGGTAGCATGGGGAGGCCAATTCGAGCAACTGATCTCCGCTGCCCAGCGCCTGCAAATTGTAATACCGCTTGCTCTCGGGCTGATCTTTATTCTACTTTATACGATGTTCGGAAATATGCGTGATGGGTTGTTGATGTTTACCGGCGTGCCGTTCGCACTTAGCGGCGGAGTATTGGCACTGTGGTTACGCGACATTCCCTTGTCGATTTCTGCCGGAGTCGGATTTATTGCCCTCTCCGGGGTGGCGGTACTGAATGGCTTGGTCATGCTGGCATTTATCCGTGACTTGCGGGAACAAGGATTGACCTTGGATGATGCCATTCAAACCGGGGCCCTGACGCGGTTGCGCCCAGTACTCATGACAGCGCTGGTGGCCGCCCTTGGGTTCATCCCCATGGCATTGGCCACAAGCACCGGCGCCGAAGTGCAACGGCCGCTGGCAACAGTGGTGATCGGCGGCATCTTGTCGTCCACTGCGCTGACGCTGCTTGTATTGCCGGTGCTGTACTGGTTTGCCCATGCACGCGATAACGCTACTGGTGGCGGAACACAGAAACTTTATAAACCGTTGTGATCCCGGAACGATGACCTGTTGGATATTCTTTATGAGTCGGCACAAATTCGCCGGTAAAAATTTGGATAACAATTTTTCTCATGGTAGACCGCTGGCATGATCATCTCGATTCATCCGGGGATACTGGCTGCATTAGCGGCTGCGTTCTTGTTTGGACTGGGTACCCCTATTGCCAAACTCTTGCTCGGTCCGGTAGATCCCTGGCTGCTGGCAGGGATACTATATCTGGGCTCGGGCATTGGTCTGGTGCTTTGGCGGTTGCTGAGAAAAGCCAATCCAGTGCATCTGGGTAAAGGCGAAATCAAGTGGTTGGCGGGGGGCATCCTGGCGGGAGGCGTGGTTGCGCCGGTGCTGTTGATGTGGGGACTGTCCCACATGTCGGCTTCCAGCGCGGCGCTGCTATTGAATGCCGAAGGTGTGTTAACCGCATTGCTTGCATGGTTCGTGTTTCGTGAGAACTTTGACCGGCGTATTGCCGCCGGCATGGTAATGATCGTGGCGGGCACTGTCGTGTTGACCTGGTCAAACGATGCCAGCTTCGACTCTGCGCTTCCGGCGCTAGCCGTCATGGGTGCATGCTTCGGATGGGCAATTGACAATAACCTGACACGCAAGGTGGCATTGACCGATGCTACGTTCATTGCCATGGTAAAGGGATTAACCGCCGGTACTGCAAATGTTGCGATGGCATGTCTGCTCGGCGCGGCGCTGCCGCAACCGTCTGTTCTGATGGCTGCCGGTACCGTTGGTTTTTTAAGCTATGGCCTCAGCCTCGTGTTGTTTGTCGTGGCGTTGCGTCACCTCGGGACGGCGCGAACGGGCGCCTATTTCTCGACAGCACCCTTCGTTGGCGCGTTGTTGGCGATCCCCCTGCTCGGTGAATCGCTATCGATTCAGTTTATGGTTGCGGCGATATTTATGGCGGGCGGTGTATGGCTGCATTTAACAGAGCGGCATGATCATCTACATACACACGAGGTAGCGGAACACGAGCATGAGCATATGCATGATGAGCATCACCCGCACCCGCACACAGAAGCGGTGACCGGTGCTCACACCCATCGGCATCGGCATGATCCACTAGCGCATTCACACCCGCACTATCCAGATGCACACCATCGGCATGACCATGAATAAGATCAAAATTCAACAGAAGGTAGAAATGTGCCGCTTTAAGTTCCGTCATGCAGCTATTTTTCTTTTCTTGCTGATTCCTTTGGGTGCATGGGCCCATGGAATTTCCGACGAGGATAAGCAACGCATGCTTGATGGTGGCTATCTTCAGTACATTGAGCTAGGTGCCACGCACATGCTTACTGGTTACGACCACCTGCTGTTTTTATTGGGTGTGGTATTTTTTCTGACTAGCTTTAAGGATATTGCCAAGTTTGTAACCGTATTCACCGTAGGACATTGCCTTACGCTGATTTTTGCCACGTTTTTTCGGATTACATGGAATTACTACTTGATTGACGCTGTCATCGCGCTCAGTGTGATCTATAAAGGCTTTGATAATAACGGAGGTTTCCAGAAATACTTTGATTCAGATTCTCCGAATCTGCTCTGGGCCGTGTTCCTGTTTGGCCTGCTCCATGGGTTCGGCCTCTCTACCCGTCTGCAGCAATTGCCGTTGGGGGATGACAATACCAGCATACTTCTGCGTATCTTGAGCTTCAATCTGGGCGTTGAAATCGGACAGATTGCAGCTCTGACGGTCATGGTCGCTATGCTCTCGCTATGGCGGCATAGACCCTCATTCAAACGCTTCAGCTTCGCATCGAATCAGGTGTTGATTTACGCTGGCGTTCTGCTATTGCTGATGCAATTGCACAGCTATCACCACGATAGCGATCCGGAGAGTTTTCGTTTCCCTGCCCAGGAGCATCAACACGCTCACGAAGACATGGAGATTTTAAAGAGTACGGAGACAGGACGGGATAATCTTTAACACAACCAAGGAGTGCTACAAATGAAGAAATTTTTAATGGTAACAATCATAACAGCGGCCAGTTTTGGTGCTACAGATTTAGTGCTGGCAGATGAAAGAAGCGGTTGCCACTTTCATGGAAATACGGCGGCTACATCTGAGACAGTGGCAAATTGCGCCCTTCAGCGCAAGGAAACACTGATAGAGAAAGGCAAAATTGCCAAATCCTGGCAATCGATCACCCAAGATAAGATCGAGCAAGTGGATGGAAAAAAAGGAAAGGAATGGCTGGTGACGTTTCAGAATCCAAACGCAAAAGATAAAGCAAAACAAACGCTTTATATGTTCTTTACCGCGACAGGCAACTTCATCGCAGCGAACTTTACTGGCAAGTAGGTTAAAATTTCTAACTCATGACACTAGCTCTTCTGTGGCGAAACCAATGTTTGCTATCGTAAGGAATGGCGGTTGCAAAGAAGGGACAACATGCAGCAAATTGGCCCATCGTTGCGTCAAAACGGATGAAGTAAAGCCACGCTAATGCTGGAGAGAAAGTCAGGAAATAACCCTGGGATGACTGCCGCGCGCGACGGCCGCAATTCAAAGACCGGGGAAGAACTGAAGATCAAGGCAGATGCAACGCTTAAGTGGTGAATAGCAGCAATAGGTAAATAATAGACAGAAACTTCGGCCGGTTGCTGATTTACAATCTTGGGCTGATAGCGACTGGCAAGTACTGGAAGGCAGCCATACGAGACCCTATACCAATACCTGAGAACGGCAATGTAGGTTAGTTCCTACAGGAGTTGAGCGACGTAATGCAGGTAGAAACGGACTCAATTTTTAGCCGATAAGAGAAGACACTGTTCCGCGACATCCGGCGCAAGATCCACCGCGCGCAATTCCGCCGAGCCCCCATTGCGGCGGGCATAGCGGTAATCAACCGTATCGCTCACAATTTCGGTCGGAAATACCTCCCGGTCCACTACGTGTACACGCACATCGGCCTCCGGCACCAAGGCCCGGAACGGGACGGGACACCAGCGAATGTTGTCGAGCCGGGCTAAATCATTCTCGTCAAGCGCCTTCACAATAGAACGAACGCCGCTGATGGATTTGTAAATAATCGTTCCGTGCTCGCGCTGAAAAGCGTGCACAAGTTCCGGATCGTTGGTGATAAACGTTTCCGGCACGTGCAAACTATGGAGTTTTGGTTGTTGCGTAAATTCAAGCCATCGGGTTGGTGAGGCATTGGTGACGAACGTCGGGAAGCGGAGTAAAGTGATGGTCGAGCAAATCATGTGGGGTAGACAAAACCCGTCTGAAAAGTCAGCCTGGAACCTTGCCCAAGACCGATAACGCAGAGTTTTCGCAATGGAGCTCGCCGAAAGCCAGGCGCTGTTTGAATATCCAAGAACTTGAATGGTGAAAGCGACAATGAACCTCGTTATGTGGGGAAGGTATAAGAAAACGTGACTACAGAAAACGAGAGATCATTCGAGGAATCGGTTAATTCTTTATCGGATAGCGCGAAGGTTGACTATGAGCATAGGAAAGCCGGGGTCATTGCGATTAGTGATAAGGTAAAACCTCTATGGATACGCATCGAGCAAATTTACGAGAGGAAAAAATACCTGGAAACAAGCAAGTGGATGCCTATTGTGTATATTCTCGTGGTCCTTGGTGCAGCAGTTAATATTTTTTATGGCGGCACCGATGGGGAATTGAAGATCGGTACTGTAATGATGCTATTAGGCGTGGTGGGATACGTGGCATATAAGTATGACTTTCGCAGTGAAGGCAAGAGAGCGGAAATACTGCACGGCGAGGAAGAAGATTATTTGCAAAAATGGCTGTCCTACGGGGCTAGCAAGAGTAATTTTGAGAATTTGCGCGCCCTCTACTGGGAAGAGTTTGCATTGGAGCAATTGATCAGCCAAAGCGAAGCGGAAATGATGGAGAAACGCGCAGCGTTAAATCTAAGGTTGAATCAACGTTGGGATGATATCAGATGGGGGTTGTATCGAGATGTCAGCGGGAACATTCCATCGGGATAATGGTTTCTCTCGGTGTGGGGTTCTCCTGATTTTAGAGACACATCGTTAAACAAATTTCATATTTTCATATTGTGCCGGGCTGATATGGCCGCTAGTCGAATGTCTGCGTAAAATGCCCACTGCGCGTTTTTTTAATCGATATTGAACGGACGCTAATCAACGGCGTGCCAAGCTCCGCTCGGCTTCAGTGCAAACGTAAGCTTGCTCTTCTTCACGCCCCGACTCCTTCTCCCCAAGGTAAAAACCATGCCGGAAATTCTACTTTCAACGGGTTATTGACAGGCATTAACTGTACATATACTGTACATGTACAAATGAGCTTATTCATGACTAAAGGAGTTTTATCATGGCAGCAACAGCGATTGAAAGAATTGTGGTCCAGGCTACGCCCCAGGAAAAAAAAGCGATCGTGCTTAAAGCCAGGAAGCTGGGGCTTCCTGTTGCGGAATTGATGCGTCGTGGTGCCACGGCCTATGAGCCTGCCGAAGCGGATGAAGAATTAGGCATTCTTGCCGATAAAGCCAAGGCTGCGGCAGACGGAGCATCCGACGCTATCGACGAGGTGCTGGCGTTCGTGGAGGCCAGCAATAAGCGGATAGCCGCAATGGACGTCAAAGCATCTAAAAATATGAGGAAGGTTGTCTAATGGGGGTTACGGATCGTGTGTGGGGTGCGCTGACTTCAATGATAAAACTGGAGGACCGGGTTATTCGCCAAAGCGAAGTGATCAAGACTCAGCAGGACAAGATTGAAAACCTGACCGAGCGCGTGATCAAGCTCGAAACTACGCTCGAACTGCTTATGCGGGCAAGCGAATACAAGAAGCTCAAATAATTTTGGAGGCGGCCAGGCCTCTGGATGCGGCTGTCGTTTTTATGTGCATCCACGATTGAAGGAAAAAAAACAATAGCATGAGCTTCTTATCACTCACCGGCAGGTAGCGATAATGCTGTGAGTGCGCCAGGAGAGCATAATGTTGTTAGAACAGAGATTGAAGAAGCTGACAGGAGCGATTCAATAACGACTCGACTGTGACGATCACGCATCACAGCTATGCAGGCGCTTTCAATTCCCATCGGGGGGAACTGAAACACCCACTTTCGAGGCCACATCCATCGCAAGCCGCTGGAGCATATCGGCTTCGTCCAGTCCCTCAAGGAAGCGCTGGGGGATTCCCGATAGCCCGGTCTGGGCTCCCACGAGCGCCCCGGTCAAGACAGCACGCGCCTGATTTTCACCGCCGCCATTCACAGCGTGGAGCACAGCCGATTCGAAATCGTTCGGAAAGCGGGCTGCGAGATGATAGGCGGCGGGGAGCTGATGATAAATGGCGCAGGTCATGCCATAAACAATGGAGACTTTCCAGGCGGGTTCTATCCTGACATCTGGATCCACAGCGGCTGCCGCGACATATGACGGTGTGAGCAGGGCATCCGGCGACACGAAATGCCCGCTTTCCCGCGGACGGTCCTTTTGCGGCGGCTGCAAATCGCTGTGCGCCATCGTATGGAAAGGCAGTTTTCTCCCCCTTGCCAAACGCATGAGCTTGTCGGAAAGACTGCTGTCGAGCTTTTCCCCCTGCACCAGGAGTCCCAGCACCGCTCCGTACGCGACAGTCAGGGCAACCACGGTCTCGTCGGTTTGGGTGAGACGCGTATTGCCGGATATAGCAGCCGCCAGTTCCCGCGGCTGGAAGGCGTAGCGAACCGCCAGGGCGAGCGTTCGCCCCGCCGCTTCCGTGGTGTCCGCCTGGCCTCCGACCTGCCCCCAGGGCAGGTTCTGCTGGACACGCTTGCGCCAGGCGTCGCGAATCGACTGCTGGGTGTAGCCGCCCGGTCCGTTAACAGGCATGCCGTTGAGCAACGGGAATATTTCCTCATCCATGCGCCGGCAGAAATCCGCTTCTTCATAGCCGCCGCGCTCGACGAGCGAACGCAGCATCAAGCGGAGAAGGATGCCCCCCTGCGAGAGCTGGCCCGCCTTGAGACCGCCATGATAGCGGCCGGGCTTGGGCTCGGTATAGGTCGTGATCCAGTCGCCGTAGTCGCGGCGGAGCACCGCCAGATCGTAATACCAGTGGGGACCGAGGCCTAAGGCGTCTCCAATGAAGGCGCCCATGATGGCACCGGCGGCGCGGTCCCGGATGGCAGGGTCTTGAGGGGCGGGAACTAACATTTTTTGAACTCCTGTTGTTGGGCTGCACGACGCGCGGAATGAAGTGATGTGGTAGCTGCCGCGTTGCGATGGGCAGGCTACTAAAACGCCCATCCCGGCGCCATCACCCGTGACCGTTCAAAACTGGATGAGTGCATCAATGAACTCACCCCTGACTGAATAACGGCTAGGCCTCAATTCCTTACATCACGCGCAAGACGAATGCCGGAAAACTGCCAGCATTCCTTGGCTGGCAGAAAATTGCGAAAGCTCGGGCGTATATGTTTCAGCGGAGTAGCGCAGGATCCGCCACGCAACACATACCGGTTCACCATGGATCGACTGTTGTATTCCCCTACCGCTTCATCCCAAACAAGCGACAAAGGTTCATTGGGATTGGGTTTGGCGGGGTTATACCCCGCATACGGTGAATAACTTGATTGTGTCCATTCCCAAGCATCACCATAGAGTTGAAGCAGTCCCTCCTGATCGCCATCCGGATTAGACTTTTCAGGCGAGCATGGATGGAAACGGTTATTCTCCGCAAGACACCCCTGAACGTTTTGCCGACAAGCCGCGTTTTCCCACTCCGCCTCGGTGGGCAAGCGCGCTTCGGACCATTGCGCGAACGCGTCTGCTTCATACAGGGAGACATGAATGACCGGCAGGTTCAGATCCAGGGGCAAGACACCGCCCAGCGTATACTCTTCCCAACCGTTGGTATTGTCCCGCCAGTAGAGAGGACAATGGCGTTTATTCTCCTCGATCCACTTCCATCCTTCTGTAAGCCATAGGCTGGGATTCTTATATCCATCAGCTTTCATAAAATCAAGATATTCCCCGTTGGTGATGAGCCGGGAAGACAATTCATATTGAGGGAGATACACCTTATGCCGCGGCGACTCATTATCATAACTAAATCCCGGACCCTGAAATCCGATCTCAACGATTCCTTCTTCAAAACGCCGCCATTCTAAGGGTAACGTTATTTCACCTGAAGCCGAATTGAATGGCTTGTATAAAGGATTCAGGGGATTCTGGGAGAAAAGGTGTTTAACGTCTGTGAGTATGAGTTCCTGATGCTGCTGTTCATGCTGCAGGCCGAGGGTCACCAGCATACATAACATTTCATCCTCTTCAGAGGAATTCAGAACCTCTTGCACACGCTGGTCAACATTACGCCAATATTCCCAGGTCACCTTCATTGCAGGTCGGATGAAGAGGCCTCGCTTGGGATCCGGCATGGGTTGCCCAGAGGCATTATATGAACTGAAAATAGTATCAAAAACCTCATGAAATGGCTTAAAAGTTCGTTCATAATGCTTAAGAACAAAATTTTCGTAGAACCAGGTTACGTGTCCCAGATGCCACTTTACAGGGCTAGCCTCTGGCATTGATTGGACACAGAGATCCTCATCGAACAGTCGTTCGACCAGCGCCAGGGTGCGGTTACGAACCGCTAGATATTGAGAAATGAGAGCTGAGGGGATCATAGTAGGTGCTGTAAGGTAAGGTATGTTTATCATATTTGCTGGGGTTCTAAACTTCAAAGTTGTAGCAGTCCCTTAATGTCGAATTTGGTAGATTCTAGTACTGTAGCTTTCAAAGCCCGGCCGCTGTGTTTGATGCTGCTCGGGAAGTTGGTTTTCATTCATCGTTGCCTCATAAGTGAAGTGCCGTATGGCCTATCCATGACCGCCTGCCAGTGATTCTGGGGGAGGGGGACTGGGATACGTGGCTCAACCCCGATGTATTGTCTGACGAAGTGCTGTTGCCCATGTTGAAGCCGTTCGAGCCGGATCGGATGCAGCTGTGGGCGGTATCACCTGCCGTGGGAAATGTTGCGAACCAGGGAGAGGAGTTGATCCGGCCGGTGTTTATGGGCTGACCCGCTGATTTGCATTCATTCCACCCGGCAAGGCCTCAATCGGACAGCTGGAATGCCTGGTGAAATCGGGTGGATTGCATGGTGCGTTCAATCAGGTTCAGCGTGGAGATCCCATCATCCCCATCAGGCTGCGCATCGCCTTTCGCCAATGTTGCCTGACATGTCGATAAACGCCTGTCTTCTGCCTGCATCCGGCGGATGGCATCTCGAATGACTTCCGTGGAGTTGCGATAGGCGCCGGTGGCGACCTTGTCTTTGATATAGTTTTCCATTTCAGCTGATAATTTGATGTGCCGGGTAATCATGGAATCAATCCTTTTCAGAATAATCGAAGCCCAATTTTGATGGAATGTTTCTCAGAATTCTGTGCGGCAACCCACAAATTATGCGTTTTAACGGTGGATTTACGGGTGCCTCCGCTATTCATTACTTTAGGTAAAGTATGGAATGGTAAGAATTCGGGCTCAAGGACTCCGCGCTGGGGGCCATGGAAAACTTGATGCCCTCCCTTGATACTGCATTGCGCCGGGTAGTCCCCCCTCGACCCGCAAGGCTTGAGCGGCACAACCTTGGCTAATCCGTTACCAGGCAGACAACACCATAGATTAAGCGCGCGCGAGGTCGAAATAATAGACTGGGTCAGGATGGGAAAGACAAATTTAGAAATCGCCTCTATTCTGGGAATCAGCATCTATACGATAAAGAACCATTTGCAAAAGATCTTCAAGAAGCTCGATGCTGGCAATCGAACGCAGGTGGTTTCGAAGTTTAGTCAAATCCCATCCTTAGTTGAGTTCAACCCAGCATTGTCCCGTTCAAATCTTCAAACCCCGCTCTGAGCCTCTCGACACAATATCTGCAGCGTCTTCAAAACTGTTCTCACCCTTCTTCACGTTGTACTTCAGTCCAATGGTAAAAATGTCACAAACACGTAAGATGTGTGATTGCGCTTGACTCGAACTCAACTGGGTTAAACGTATGCCAACGCGCCGGCGGCGTTACCGCTTAATTTTCGGCAGTAGTAAGTCATCCTCAAATGAGCCTGACGATATAAAGGAAAAACGAATATGCTCAAAGTTGCGGGTCTCGTCATAATCTTGGCGGGGGTTGCTCTCAGTTATGGCAATCCGGTGCTGGCGCGTGACGTTGTCGGGCAGCGTAATGCCATCGCCGAACATGGGGACAGGAAAAAAGGTGGAGCAGCCCTTGGCCACAGAAGCCAGAAAGGAACCGAGAACTCAAATGCCCAATGGTCCAATGGCGCAACAAAGGGTCGCGACCGAGCGGCTTTTCGAAATCAGAGCCGCGACCGCGGGAGCGACTATGCCAAGCCGATGCGCGGGAGTGCTCAGGGTTTGTCACGCCAAGGCAAACGGTAATGCAGTTCAAACTAATACTTGCGTAACGCTAATCGAGTCTAAGAAGTCATGAAATACCTTTCAGGAGAACGTGAATGTCGAATGCAGCTTTTAATCCATGGATGCTCACAACCGTTGGAATACTATTGGTGGGAGCCACGGTTGGGGCCACAATGCTAGTAGGACGAGATTCAAAGACCGAGCTGCCTGCCTCACAAGCAGCACAAATCGCCGAAACACCAGTCCCCACAAAACATGAGATGGCAACGTTGCCAGCAAACGTTACGCATGTAGCGCACCCGCGTAGGGCGGCGCAGCCCTCACAATCAATCATGAGCGCATGCAGCAGTTATGCGAATGATCAGGTGAACAGCAAAACTGAAGAGGTGCTGACGAGTGCCGCACTGGGCGCTGCGCTTGGAGCGGCAGTAGGTGCTGCTGGCGGCGCCATTGCGGGTGGCGGAAAGGGTGCGGGAACGGGGGCGGCTATTGGCGGCTTAACCGGCGCAGCGGGGGGTAGCCTATATGGCATGAATGAAAACAAGTCGCATCATGCGCAATACCAAGCTGCCTATGCCTCTTGCATGCGTAAAAAAGGCTATGACAGTTAGCCTCGTTTCCTCGATAAAGTACCTTATTGGGGTTATCGGGTGGCGCAGGGGAACTGCCCCCCTACGCTCCCACGGAACCGTACGTGAAAGTCTCCCCTCATACGGCTCTTGTTGTTGAGCCGTTAGCTCTGGTAGTCCAATAGCGCAAACGGCTTTGACTGACTCATAGGCTCTTCCCGATTATTCGGTTGACCGCCAAGCCAGTCCCAACAACTGGCCCCCTTCGCTCCACGCCAATTACAGGCGCTTCATCACTACTACGGAGCCATCTGCCCCTGTGCCTCGCATCGGTACTCAGGCGCTCGCAGTGCCTCTGCTTGACGCCGCTCCCTTCACATCGAGACGACAGGTTCCCACGTTCCATGCCAAAGCCTGCGTTGCGCTCATGCTGCCTACATACCGGATGCCGCCCAGCCAATCCCCAGACTCCCGCTGGACTTATCGCGTACCGCTTACAAAGCACGCTTTTGACATCATCTGATTCATTTCGGCACTTCATCGACAGTTCACTTTCGTTCATCTTCGCAACACGTACCTGACGCATTTAACTGCGTCTTTTTCCTTGACGCTCACCACCACCGCTCTTAACAGCAGCAGCTCAAGGTAGTTTGGAGGCCGCGTCTGGACACCGCCTCCGAGGGGTCTACCCTCATCTCTCGCATAGCACTACATCCCTGTTTAAGCCACTGGATGTATTCGTGGCACACGTAAGCCGGAACCCCAGAAATTTCCGCCGGAAAACGTCACGGCCGAGGTTTCCGGTTACCAACGCGATCCGACATGGTTTGTCGCGCAGATTTTGCCCGCACAAGCACGCTGTTATGGTCTTTGCTCCGGCATTACCGTAAAACATGTGTTTTCCGACAGGTCGGACGAAGTGTGTTGGCTGCATTCCTGTCAAAGTTGGGCTACAATGTAGCTCATTAACCAGGAGGATAAAACCATGTCCGCGAATGTTGTAGTCCGTGCCCGGATCGACGAGCACATCAAGGAAGAGGCGACCGCCGTGCTGGCGGCGATGGGTCTGACCGTATCGGACGCCTTCCGCATCATGCTGACTCGCGTCGCCCGCGAGAAAGCCCTGCCGTTCGAGCCGCTGGTGCCGAACGCCACCACCATCGAGGCGATAAAGGAAGCTCGCCGTGGCGGCTTGAAGTCATTCGCTACCGTCGAGGATCTGATGACGGATCTGAATGCGGACGCTTGAACAGACCAGCCAATTCAAGCGTGACTATAGGCGGGAAGCCAAAGGCTCGCATCGGCAGAGACTGGCCAGCGATTTTATCGCTATCATTACGACCCTGGCGAATGACCTGCCGCTGGCAGAGAGGCACCGCGACCACGCATTGACCGGCGATTGGAAAGACCACCGTGATTGTCACGTCAAGCCAGACTTGGTGTTGATTTACCGCAAGCCGGATGACGCCGTGTTGCAGCTCGTGCGTCTCGGCTCACATAGCGAGCTTGGCCTGTGAACGGCTAAGTTCTATGCATGATGAAGGAAAGGACGAGCATGACGATCTGCATCACCGGCGAGGAATAGGACGGACTGACACCTGAGAACTTCGATACCACGACACTGCTACGCAGTCGATGCCGTGGACGAGCTGCGGGGCGATTTGAATAACGGCGAAGACGTTAGCCTGCTGCAACTAGGCACCGACCTGCTGAAACTGTATCAACTGGCGATAGCCGTATTCAACAGGGATCGCGCAGCAGGTAACCGATCTGTTCGAGATCGCCGTCAATCTGGAAGATCAGGTGTTCAGCATGATGACGCGCCGGAACAGCTGCAGGAAACACTCTCTCAGTTGACCGAGTCGTGTCCGGAAAGCCTGCCCTGTGCCGACTTTGACGACATCGACTGATTCAGATGGCGGCTAGTGACACGACTGCTTGTGCTACCCCAGTAAGGCGTGAGCGAATGTGAGGGCAGACGCTGCCCGCAACAAGACATGTGGCTTCATGGTCTGTGAACAGTGAGAAGGCGCAACGCGTTCACGGCGTCACCAAGGATCGTAGGTGCCAAAGCTCCAGAGGTGACCTTCGAGATCGTAGCAACTGAAGGCCCGACCACCATAGTCTTCGTCCCTGATCTCCATGGCGATCATGGCTCCACCAGCCTTGGCTTGGATGTAAGCAGCGTCGGCATCCGTCACGACGACATACGTGGTTTGCGTTTGACCTCCTTCGATTTCATCGGGCTGCTTCATCAAACGACCAAACTCCGTTTCGTTCTTTAGGACGGACCCAAGCATGATCATCCCATTACCGAAGCTCAGTTGCGCGTGGGCAATAGGGCCATCCTCGTTCGGCACAACCAAATGCTTCTCGAAGCCGAATGTCTGGCACAACCATTCGATTGCTGCTGGTGCGTCGCGGTAACGAACGACTGGGATGAGTGTCACCTTCGTGTTCTTCGCAAGACTAGGCATGCTGAGTTCCTGTGGCTGGGTTAGTAATACGCATGATGCGCTATCGTGAGCTGCAACGTGACGCCCAACGTAATTTAGGTTTGCTGGGCGGCATTTTTGGGTGGCTCGGTGAAAGTAATGCCGTTCCCATCTCGATCACTCAACTGACCGATTTTGCCGAATACCCCTTGTTGTATTTCCCCAAGAACGATTCCCTGGTTCTTGAGGGATAGCTTAGTCTCCTCAATATCGGAAACAACGATAGTCATCACGCTATTTCCGGCTTTGGCCGCATCCTTGAAGAGTTGAATTCCCGCATTGCTGAAGCCCCGCCATTGAACGAGCGTGTCCATGGGTCGGTCATCAGGCTCCCGGCTGAGCAATTTAGAGTAAAAGGCTTCAGACGCTTCGATGTCCGTGACAACCATGGCTGCGTACAAATAGTCAATTTTCATAATGTTGCCCTTCGTTAGTGAATTAGATCCCGCGCGTTTCGAATCAAAGATGTGTCTACCGTTGAAGGGTAGGCAGAGCTTCTTAAGGAAGTCTAACGTAATGTAGACGGCAAAACCCGGTTGATACATCCGGAGCTTGTCGATACATTTTTTTGGGAAAACAGCGCAACCCGCTTGTCTGTTGGTTTTGCGGTCCATATACTCTACGAATAAACAGGTATAAATTTTCCATGAAACCCGGTGTCCCTCCACTCCAGTCTGCCCTCCAGTTTGTTTGTCAGGGCGTAGAAAAAATCCGCGTAGTTTTAGAAACAGCGGACATGCTCGTCCCAAATCTTCGTTTTTTTAATTAACACGACA
>JBDTWQ010000152.1:0-6010 GCA_040006595.1 Nitrosospira sp. | reverse complement strand
AACCCATTCAAGTGCCCGTGTCGCTCCCCCTTCTGCTCATTACCTCGTGCACCGTCCCCGCTACGATGTGTTGAACCAGGTTGTAGAAAATAATCGGCACCATTATATTCGGGTAAGAAGATAAAGCTAAAGACGCCAACACCAGCCCGGTGCCGTTATTGTTCATTCCCAGTCCGAACATGAGCGATACGCGCTCAGCCCGGTCCAGCTTGAACAAGCGGCTCAAGCCGTACCCGGCGGCAAATAGCGTCAAGCATAGCCCTGCGGTAATGGCCAATGTGATGGCAAGAAAGTCGTAATCACGATCAGCCATGGCTTGGGGGAGAGATACCGAGGCATTGGAGTAATTCAACAGCAACAAGACGATGCTATTGATGAACTTCAGATAAGGCATTATCCCGGTTTGCCACCTCTCGCTGACCATCAGGCGCACCGCTATGCCCAGCAATGACGGCAGCACCACCCAAAGACCCAGAAAGGCCCCTGATCCGTACGCTGCCAGACCCTGCAAAACCTTCTCGTACTCATCCGAGGCCATCTCGCCAAAAATGTGAAATGCTACCGGCGTGACGATGGGGCTCAGAATCGTGGAAAAAAAGACCAATCCCAGGCTCAGAGCCAGATTGCCATTGGCGTTTTGCGCCCACGCGGTTGACGACCCAGCGATCGGCATGGCCGCGACCAACGCCAGGCCCACGAGAATGTACTGAACTTCCAGCGGCTCATACCAGAGCCGCATCGCTATCGTTATGCCAAAAACATATACGATGGGGATTGCGAGGTTCGCCGCCAACCCGGCCAGCAATACATGTTTCTTCTGCAGAATGTTTTTCAGATGGGAAATTTTCAATCCCAGGCCGGCGTTGAACATGAGCATGGCGAGCATGATCATCAGCAACGATATGTTTGTTTTCAGCTGGGCGATAGTGATCTCGCCGAAAGAAACATTCCTGATCCATAGTCCGGGAATCGGCAAAACCACCGCAATGACGTATGCGGCGATCAGGAACCAGAGCAGATGGCGGTGGAGAAAATGGGATATCGTAAGCAAAGTCAATCTATGTTATCCACCATCATGTTTAGGAACAGCCTGTTGGCTGGATGGTTTGAAGCCTGGCATCATAAGCCAGATCGCCAGGACTCGCATTCTCGAAAAAACCGGCGTATTAATTGGCAGGGAAACAGAAAGACGGGATGCCATGATGCAAAACAGGGACTTCCTCCAATGTGCGGTAACCAACGAAGTAAAAATGCGGGTTTTGCTACACTCAAGTTTCCAAAAATTATGAGCAGGAGTCGCCCGTGAATAAGGATCTTTTTCTATTCCCGATTACAGGCTGGGAAATAAAATCACTACCCATTGAAGGAATTCTTTCTGTTCGCTTTCCATTTTTATCTCATGAGCAGCAGAAACTTGCCGAAGCTGACCCAGGCAGGCCATATGTCATGCAGACAGAGCAGGCTCGGGAGCTCCGGGATGCGCTATCGCGCGCCATCGAGCATATCGAAACCAAGGCGCTCGAGCCTTCCGCCGATGCGAAACTGGAGAACGCCTTCCTCATCTATTGATGATGCATGCCGCCCTCTCGTGGGATACACTATGCAGATAGTGCGGCGTGAATCTGGCGCCGCAATGGTAGGTACTTTGCCTCACGTTGGACCTGAAGCTGCGTCGATCGGATGTGATTCGAACGGGCTCTTTAACCTATTCTCCGAAAATCATGGCCCTTTATCAGATCACCTTTTGCTATCCCTATCTGAAAGAGTACGCAATAACGGTTCATCATATTCGTAATGAAATTGAAACCTTATCCGGCAGTAACTGGCGGATCGTATCATCAGGCGAGCATGTTTGTGCCATTGTGTTCGAGACAGATGTTGAATCTGAACAGCTCGTGAGCACCCTTGGAAATTATGGGAGCGACGATTTTCAATTTCTCCTGACGGAAATTGCCATGGCAATAGCAGGATATCTGCCATCGGATGTCTGGGAATGGGTAGATAGCCGCTTTCCGCGCACTTTAAAACTTCTCTAAGCCAGGACATCGGCTCCATGGCGAGTGGGGACTGAAACCCGGGTCCCGCCGCAACACCTTCCCTGCCGTGCGTTGCAGAGCGGGAAGCTGCTGGTTGGGCTGCTAACAAGCGAAAAAATCAAAGTCCTCCCGTAGCGAGGTGCCAGGCAAGGAACTCCGGGCCTCTGAATAAGTCACCCAGCATTGCGAGCAGCGCGCGACGGCGTCTTGCGCCGGCTTCTCTCTGTTACGCATGCCACACAATACTAACTGAACAGGATAGTGAAATGAAGTGACCCCCGAAACCCCACCCAACCGGCTGGACCGCCCGGTCGATGAAGCATATGACCACGTACTTGGTCCTCCTGATGCCGAGATCACGCTGGTCGAATACGGCAGCTATGCAGACCCTGCCTCCCGCCTCGCTCATGCACGCGTCACGGCGATGCGCAAGCGATTCGGTAACCGCTTGCGCTACGTGTTTCGTCATCGTCCGCTGCCCGGAAGCGATATTGCCCGGCACGCCGCCGAGCTGGTGGAATCATACACGGAGCCGGAGCGATTCTGGCATGTGCATGTTGCGCTGATGACCCACGCGGAAGAACTGACCGAGGACGATCTGCATACTATCGCTGCCGACCTCATCCTTGATGTTCAAACCGGCTCGCACGGCGACAGTACATCGCAGGCGAAAGCCCGTGTGGACGCGGATGTGGAAAGTGCCGCAGCCAGCGGCGTCCACATCACACCGACGTTTTTCATCAATGGCCGCCGTTATGATGGGCCGTGGGACGCCAACTCACTTTCCGAAGCAATGCTTGGCTCGCTGGGCCATGTGGTCCATGCGGCCGCCTTGGATTTTGTCAAATGGGCGCCTTCGGCGGGCATTCTACTGCTGCTGGCCACCGTGCTTGCGGTAGCGCTGAGCAACTCCCCTCTCGGTCCGGGCTTTAACGAGTTCTGGGATTTACCGTTTGGATTCACCTTCGGCAGCGCGGGGTTCGCTCTCTCGCTGCGCCATTGGATCAATGACGGCCTGCTGGTTATTTTTTTCCTCGTCGTCGGTCTGGAAATCAAGCGCGAATTCACGGTCGGCCATCTCGCGGAGCGCAGCTCCATGATGTTGCCCATTGCCGCGGCGGTTGGCGGCATGGCGGTGCCCGCATTGTTGTATCTGATACTGGTACCGGTCGGGCCTGAGAGCTCAGGAAGCGCTTGGTCAATGGGCTGGGGCGTGCCGATGGCGACAGACACTGCGTTTGCCGTTGCCCTGATTGCCATGATGGGCAGAAGAGTTCCCGTCGAACTACGCATATTCCTGACGGCAGCCGCCATTGTCGACGACATCGGCGCAATCATCGTCGTGGCGATCTTCTATTCCGGCGAGCTGCACCTCGCCTACCTTGGAGGAGCCGCTGCAATCGCGGGATTACTGGCGCTCCTCAACCGGGGAGGCGTCTATCGCGCCTCGCCTTATATAATTCTTGGTGCTGGGCTGTGGGCCTGTGTATATGCTAGCGGCATCCACGCGACCCTGGCGGGTATTCTTCTGGCATTCCTGATCCCGACACGCCCGCCGCCCAACCCCAAGGCGCTGATGCTGCAGGCGGATGCAATCCTGACGGCGGAAACCAAACGGGGACCGGAAGTCCTGCGATATGGGCCGTCGGAACACTCCCTGGAAACGCTGGATGCCATTCATGATCGGCTGGAATCGCCCGCCGATCGCATGCTCCGCCATGTCGCGCCAAGATCGAGCTACGTTGTGCTACCCCTGTTCGCACTGGTCAATGCTGGCGTTGTGATGGAAACGGAGGTATTCAGCGGCCATGCATTGCTGATGCTCGGTGTGGCGGCAGCGCTGGTGATAGGCAAGCCGCTGGGATTCATCCTCGCCACATTGCTGGCGGTACGGCTGGGCATGGCCGCCAAGCCATACGCCTACTCCTGGCGTCAATTGACTGGCGCCGGCGCGCTGGCAGGCATTGGCTTTACCATGTCGCTCTTCATCGCGAGTCAAGCCTTTCCCGTGGAAACCGATTTCGCCGCCGTTAAAATTGCGATTTTCGCAGGCTCCATCCTGTCGGCGATCATCGGTGTTGCGATATTGTGGAATGCGCGGTCCGATGCCGATTCGCAACAGGACACAGGGAGCAAATAAACCAATAGCCCTGCCGGATTGACCAAGGATATTGCTGGAGATAACATTTCCTGCCGGCATTGTGCCAATGCGCCAATGCGCCTCGAGACCGGCCCGAAAAAACCTGTTCCGGCTGCCGCTGCCAGTATTTCATTTGAAACCACTCAGGAGAAAGTCATGGAACCTCGATTGAACAGTTACGAAGCAGCGTCGGATGCAATGCGGGCGCTGACCACCCTTGAAACCACGGTGAGAGCGCTTGGCATCGACCCGCGCCTGCTCGATCTGATCAAGCTGCGTGCCTCGCAGATCAATGGCTGCGCTTATTGCGTCGATATGCATGCAGGCGATCTGCGCAAAGCAGGCGAAACTTCGCGCCGAATTGACGCGTTGTCAGTCTGGCGCGATACCCCTTTCTTTACCGCGCGCGAGCGTGCCGCGCTTGCCTGGACCGAGGCAATCACGCTCATTTCCGAAACTCAAGCGCCTGATGAGGATTATGAAATGCTGAAGAGCGAATTCAGCGAGCGGGAGATGGCAAACATCACGCTCGCCATCGCCACGATCAACTGCTGGAACCGCGTCAGCGTGGGGTTTCGCAAGATGCCAACAGCCTGAAGGAGACTGCCATGAATATGAAGAATTATTTGAGCCAGCTTATTGCCTTCCTGTTTGCGGCGTCAGCGCTGCTGGCAACTTTTTCCGTCCAGGCCAATGACGCCGCGAGCGGAAAAGAAGCGGTCATCGTGCTTCAGAAGCGCACATTACCCGACGCTCCCGGAAAGAAAATAATCGTGGCGATTGTCAATTACGCGCCGGGGCAGGCATCCTTCGGCCATGCCCACCCTGGATCTGTGGTTGCCTACGTGCTCGAAGGCGCAGTGGTCTCCCAGGTCAAGGGCGAGGAGCCTGTCACGTACAAAACAGGGGATTCATGGTACGAGTCGCCCAGGATACCCCATGTCGTATCCAGAAACGCCAGCAATACGGAACCCGCCAAGCTCCTGGTATGGATGCTTTCCAATGAGGAAGAAGGGATTAAAGTCCCCATTGATAAATAGGATTGCGTAGGCTGCACAGACCACCGGGATTGCCCGGGCGGAAGCTGCCCCGAAAAAACTTGTCCGCTGATCCTTCGATCGCGGCCATGCTCGCCGTCTGCTGGAGCGATTCTGTGTGTGCAACCGCACAGACCCGTCCCGGCTGCGGAGGCAACCTGACGCCTTTCTCACCCACGGCTCACTGCGACGCGATCATGTATCGTGAGACCGCAAGTTTCTCTTACCCCTGAAATGGAGCAATCATGACAACAAAGAAAGCATGGGCTGTTTGGAAAGGCGGCATCAAGGATGGCGGCGGCACCATCTCCACGGAAACCGGCGTGCTCAAGGAAGCCCCTTACGGTTTCAAATCACGATTCGAGAACGGCAAGGGTACCAACCCGGAGGAACTCATTGGCGCCGCACACGCCGGCTGTTTTTCGATGGCGCTTTCCCTGATGCTCGGTGAAGCGGGCCTGACGGCGGAAAAGATCGAGACGCATGCCGACGTCACGCTCGACAAGGTGGGCGAAGGCTTCGAGATTACCGCGAGCCATCTTACCGTGACGGCGAAAATTCCGGGTGCGGATAAGGCAAAGTTCGAGGAGATCGCCAACAAGGCGAAAGCTGGTTGCCCGGTGTCGAAGCTGATGAAAGCAACCATCACCATGGATGCAACATTGGAATCTTAGAGTCGTCGTTAGATGAATTGGGATCGACGCTACTTCGCCCTTTCACGCCGACTTACAGACATGCGCGTATCTGCGGTTCGAAGTCGGGTTTTATAGCTACGATTGCCAGGAATGATCTCGTTT
>JBDTWQ010000151.1:0-3853 GCA_040006595.1 Nitrosospira sp. | reverse complement strand
TCATGCCAGATAACCAACGCAGCCGGGCCATCACTCAGGGTGCGCAGCGTTCCCCCAACCGCGCCATGCTGCGGGCGGTAGGTTTCAGCGACACAGATTTCGACAAACCCATTGTCGGCGTAGCCAACGGCTTCTCCACGATCACACCATGCAATAAGGGGTTGAATGAGCTAGCCATAAATGCCGAGCACGCTTTGAAAGAAGCTGGCGCAATGCCACAGATGTTTGGCACCATCACTGTATCGGATGGCATCTCCATGGGCACCGAAGGCATGAAATATTCGTTGGTGTCTCGTGAAGTCATTGCGGACTCGATTGAAACCGCGGTGCAAGGAGAAAGTATGGATGGCGTAATTGCGATTGGCGGGTGCGACAAGAATATGCCGGGCGCGATGATCGCGATGGCACGTATGAATGTCCCGGCCATTTTTGTTTACGGCGGCACCATCAAGCCCGGCCATTACAAAGGAAGGGATCTGACCATTGTCAGCGCTTTTGAAGCGGTCGGACAATATACCTCGCACAAGATAGACGCGAAAGAACTGCTGGAGGTGGAGCGCCATGCCTGTCCGGGCGCGGGTTCATGTGGAGGCATGTTTACCGCCAATACCATGTCGTCGGCATTCGAAGCGATGGGGATGAGCCTGCCTTACTCTTCCACGATGGCAGCGGAGGATGACGAGAAGAGAGTCAGTGCCGCCCGCTCCGCAGAAGTACTGGTTGACGCAATCAGAAAGCAGATCCGTCCGCGTGACGTTATCACCCGGAAATCGATCGAGAATGCGATTGCCGTAATCATGGCGGTCGGCGGTTCGACCAACGCGGTATTGCATTTTCTCGCCATCGCCCACGCGGCGGAGGTAGAGCTCACTATTGATGATTTTGAACGTATGCGCGGCAAGGTGCCGGTGCTGTGCGATCTGAAGCCCTCCGGCCGGTATGTTGCTATCGACCTGCACAAAGCGGGGGGCGTTCCTCAAGTAATGAAGATGTTGCTCGAACATGGCCTGTTGCACGGCGATTGCATAACTATAAGCGGTCAGACCATTACGGAGGTATTGCGTGATATTCCCACGACACCGCGCAAGGATCAGGATGTAATCCGGCAGTGGGAAAACCCCATGTATGCGCAGGGCCATCTCGCCATACTTAAAGGCAATCTTTCCACCGAGGGCTGCGTGGCCAAAATAACCGGGGTGAAAACACCAAAAATCACCGGTCCGGCACGAGTATTCGAATCGGAAGAAACTTGCATGGCAGCGATACTTGCGCGCCAAATCCAGCCCGGCGACGTAGTCGTAATACGCTATGAAGGCCCCAAAGGAGGGCCCGGCATGCGAGAAATGCTGTCGCCCACTTCCGCCCTCATCGGGGAGGGGCTCGGGGATTCGGTAGGACTCATCACCGACGGGCGCTTCTCAGGCGGCACCTACGGCATGGTGGTCGGCCATGTCGCACCCGAAGCTTTCGTGGGCGGGACTATCGCGCTGGTGCATGAAGGAGATTCCATCACCATAGATGCCGAGCAACGTCTGCTGCAACTCAATGTTTCAGAGGAAGAGCTTGCAAGACGGCGCGTCAATTGGGAGCCGCCGCAACCCCGTTATACGCGGGGCGTGCTGGCAAAATATGCGAAATCGGTTTCCACTGCCAGCCGGGGAGCAATAACGGATTAATCGCAACCCCCCTGACCAGAAAGCCATGCCTAATTATCTTGCCAACGAAACCAGTCCTTATCTCCTGCAGCACGTGGAAAACCCCGTGGACTGGTATCCTTGGGGGGAGGAGGCGCTGGCACTGGCTCGCACCCAGAATAAGCCGATACTGCTTTCCGTCGGTTACTCGGCCTGTCACTGGTGCCATGTCATGGCACACGAATCTTTTGAAGATGCGGACGTTGCCGCAGTGATGAATCAGCACTTCGTAAACATCAAGGTGGATCGCGAAGAACGCCCTGATCTCGACCAGATTTATCAGACCGCTCTTTACATGCTAACCCAACGTAATGGCGGCTGGCCGCTGACTCTGTTTCTGACGCCTGAACAGAAACCATTTTTCGGCGGGACGTATTTTCCTAAAACACCACGCCATGGTCTGCCAGGCTTCCTGGATCTATTGCCACGCGTCGCGGAAGCTTATTATGCTCGCGGCGAAGAAATCGAGCGGCAGAGCGCCTCCCTGCTGCGGTCATTTGCCAACATGCTGCCATCGACGAGCCCTACAGCACCGGTATTTTCGGAACAGCCGTTCGATCAGGCGCTGGCGGAGTTGAAGGAGCGATTCGATTCCGTGAACGGCGGTTTTGGTGATGCGCCAAAGTTCCTGCATCCCACGGAGCTGGAATTCTGTTTGCGCCGTTATTTTGCCACGGGTGATGCGGAGGTATTGGAAATTGCGACGCTCACGCTGCAAAAGATGGCGGAGGGCGGCGTCTACGACCAGTTGGGTGGCGGTTTCTGCCGCTATAGCACGGATCAGCACTGGAGCATTCCGCATTTCGAAAAAATGCTTTATGACAACGGACCGTTGCTGCGGCTCTATGCCGACGCCTGGCTTGCCACCGAAGAGCCTTTATACAAACGGGTTGTGGAGGAAACAGCCGAGTGGGTAATGCGCGAAATGCAGCCGCCAGGAGACGCAACGAGTCCTATGAGTATAGGGGGGGGCTACTACTCGACATTGGATGCCGATTCCGAAAATGAGGAAGGCAAGTTCTACGTATGGGATCGCGATCAGGTTGCACAAATTCTGTCGCCGGAAGAATATGCTGTGGTCGCATCCCATTATGGCCTCCTGCGTACTCCAAACTTCGAGCACAAACATTGGAATCTGGAAATCGTCCAGCCGCTTGCGGAAGTTTCCTTGGCTATTGGTATTACTGAGGAAGAAGCGCAGCAAAGGCTTGCATCGGCACGCAGAAAACTTTTTATTGAGCGTGAATTACGCGTGCACCCGGGCCGCGACGAAAAAATTCTTACCAGCTGGAACGGGCTGATGATCAAGGGAATGTCGCGCGCGGGCCGTGTCTTCGAGCGCAGCGAGTGGGTGCAATCGGCCACCCGTGCGGTGGACTTCATTCGCTCCACGTTATGGAAAAATAACCGCCTGTTGGCAACCTATAAGGATGGCAAGGCGCATCTCAACGCCTATCTCGATGATTATGCGTTTATGCTGGACGGATTGCTGGAACTGATGCAGGCGGAGTTTCGTCAAACCGATCTGGATTTTGCCGTTGCACTGGCCGATGTGTTGCTGGAGCAATTCGAGGACAAAGAGGCGGGAGGTTTTTTCTTCACCAGCCACGACCACGAAAGGCTGATACATCGCCCCAAGCCTAGTCTTGATAACGCCACGCCTTCGGGTAATGGCGTGGCGGCATATGCTCTGCAGCGACTGGGGCACCTTCTCGGTGAATTTCGCTATTTGCAGACGGCAGAGCGTGCTTTGGGGTTGTTCTACCCCACCATAACCCGCTATGCCGGCTCCTGCTGCAGTTTACTGGTAGCACTGGAGCAATCACTTTCGCCGCCACAAACGGTGATTCTTCGCGGTCAGACGGATTCGTTGGCGCAGTGGGAAAACACATTGCGGCGCACTTCCCCACACACCCTTGTATTTGCTTTGCCTTCGGAACTTCTGGGGTTGCCGTCGAGTCTGAATAAACCGGCAGCAATGGATAACGCTGTCAACGCCTGGGTCTGTCAAGGCGTTAAATGCTTGCCGAAGATCATTGACTTGCAGGAATTGCTGCGCGTCTGCGAAATTCGAGGTAAGATTGGTTCTTCTATAATTAACGGATAAAAGGAGTAAGCATGAAAGCTGTCTGGATGGGAGTGGTTGCGGCATCAGCCCT
>JBDTWQ010000150.1:0-8606 GCA_040006595.1 Nitrosospira sp. | reverse complement strand
AATGGCTGAACTGCGCGATGCGGGCTGCGTCGCTTTTGGCCAGTCCGACATGCCGCTCACCAACGCGCGAGTTATGATGCATGCAATGCAATACGCTTCCACCTTCGGCTTCGGAGTATGGTTGCGTCCTCAGGATGCGAGTCTTGCCGACGGTGGTGTAGCCCATGACGGTGAAGTGGCGACGCGGTTGGGCCTGCCAGCGGTTTCCATATGCGCGGAAACCGTAGCCTTATCGAATATCATTTTGATGGCAAGAGAGACCGGCGCCACAGTGCACTTGTGCAGAATTTCCAGTGCAGAGGGCGTTGCCATGGTGCGGGCGGCAAGGCAACAAGGTTTGCCAGTTACCTGTGACGTAGCAGCTAATCACATGCACCTTTCGGAAATGGATATCGGGTTTTTTGATTCCAATTGCCATCTCGTTCCTCCGCTGCGAGGATTAAGTGATCGTAATGCGCTACGCGCCGGGCTGCTGGACGGTACGATAGATGCGGTATGTTCCGACCACACACCAGTGGACGAAGACGCCAAGCTGCTACCTTTCGGTGAGGCCGAAGCGGGTGCCACGGGCCTGGAGTTGCTGTTGCCGCTTACCTTGAAATGGGCGGCGGAAATGAAGATCCCATTGGCCGCCGCACTGGCTAAAGTTACTATTGAGCCCGCCCGGATACTGGGTATAGATGCTGGCCACCTATCCCCCGGCGCTGCTGCTGATCTGTGTATTTTCGACCTCGATCAATACTGGAAGGTAGAAGCAGCAGCGCTCAAGAGCCAAGGCAAAAACACGCCGTTTCTGGGTATGGAGCTGCAAGGCAGAGTAAAATACACTTTGGTCAACGGTAACATCGTGCATCAAGGTTAAATCAGCCTGCAGCTGAGTGTTTTCCCATAAAAAAATGTGTAATCAATATTTTGGAACAATATGACAAACCCTCTGCTAGATTTTTCTGGACTCCCGCGCTTTGCGGATATTGGAACCGAACACATCACTCCAGCGGTAGAGCAACTGCTTGCGGATAACCGCGCCATCATTGCCGGAATACGTCGCGATGCCGCTGTACCAACCTGGCAGAATTTCGTGCAACCGATGGTTGATGCCAACGAGCACTTGTCTCGCGCCTGGGGCCAGGTATCGCATTTGAACGCTGTGGTAAACAGTCCGGAATTACGCGAAATATATAACGCCAATCTGCCACACGTAACTCAGTATTCTGCCGAATTGGGTCAGGATCAGGCGCTATTCGAGAAATTCAAACAGTTTCGAAATAGTGAGGAATTTGAGCGCCTGAATCGCGCAAGAAAAAAAATTGTCGAGAATGAGTTACGGGATTTCCGCTTGGGGGGAGCGGAACTTCCGCCGCAAGAAAAAGAGCGTTTTCTCAAAATTCAGGAAGAACTGTCGGCCCTATCTTCCAGATTCAACGATAACCTGCTGGATGCCACCAATAGTTTTATGCTGCATGTGGAAAATGCCGATGAATTGTCAGGCATTCCTGATGACGTGCTGGAAACGGCAAGGGAGACTGCCGCAAAAGATGGTGCGCCAGGTTGGAAATTTACGCTGCATGCCCCCTCCTATCTGCCCGTTATGCAGTATGCGGACAATCGAGCGCTTCGCGAAAAAATGTATCGGGCCTCTTCCACCCGCGCTAGCGAACTGAGCAAAGTGGAATGGAATAACACGCCGCTTATCAGCAAGATACTTGAGCTGCGCGAGGAAGAGGCGCGGATGCTCGGGTTTGATTGCTACGCTGAGGTGTCGCTCGCGACAAAAATGGCCTCAACCCCAAAACAGGTACTGGATTTTCTAGGTGAACTTGCTGCCAAGGCCAGACCTTACGCTGAACGCGATCTGAAAGAATTATCTCAATTCGCCGCCAATAAATTACAGTTGGAGAAACTGGAAGCATGGGATCTGACTTATGCCAGTGAAAAGCTGCGCCTTGACCGCTATGCGTTCTCCGAACAAGAGGTGAAGCAGTATTTCCCTGAAACCAGTGTGCTGCCGGGCATGTTTAAGCTGGTAGAGAATCTCTATGGCATTATTATTTCCCCACCAGCGGAGGCGGCCGGTGCTCAACTCTGGCACCCTGATGTAAAGTTTTTCAATATAAGAGATACCGAAGGAAACTTGATCGGGCAATTCTATCTAGACCTTTATGCTCGTCCTGGCAAGCGTGGTGGGGGATGGATGGATGACGCCATCAGCCGCCGCCGAATTGGAACCGGGGAGCACGGCATCCAGGCGCCAGTGGCGTATCTCACGTGCAATTTCTCCGCGCCCGTCCCTCATAATGGTCAAATTCGTCCTGCCCTGTTTACTCACGACGAAGTCATCACGTTATTCCATGAATTCGGTCATGGTCTCCATCATTTACTCACTCGGGTTGAAGACCTGGGTGTATCCGGGATCAATGGTGTGGAATGGGATGCGGTGGAACTTCCCAGTCAATTCATGGAAAACTTCTGCTGGGAGCGTGAAGTGCTGATGAATATGACAAAGCATGTGGACACGAGCGAACCTCTCCCATCGGTGCTATTCGACAAAATGCTGGCGGCAAAAAACTTTCAGAGTGGCCTTCAGATGCTTCGCCAGATAGAATTTGCACTGTTCGATATGCGGTTGCATTTTGATTTCAACCCGAGTCGAGAGAAAACGGTACAGCAGTTACTGGATGAGATTCGCGAGCAGGTTGCGGTCGTTATTCCGCCAGCGTTTAACCGTTTTCCCAATAGTTTTTCGCATATTTTTGGTGGGGGCTATGCGGCGGGGTATTATAGCTACAAATGGGCAGAGGTATTGTCCGCGGACGCTTACAGCCTGTTCGAGGAAGGCGGTACCAGTAAAGTGATCAATGCCGAAACCGGTGCCCGTTTTCGCAATGAAATTCTCGCCGTTGGCGGAAGCCGCCCGGCGCTGGAATCGTTCATCGCATTCCGGGGACGCGAGCCAAGTATAGATGCGCTGCTGCGTCACAACGGTATGACAATTGCATGAAAATACGTGCCGGAAGGATTGTGGTGTTAAGCAGCACCGGATAATTCTTACGGAAGTTCTGTTGAAAATCTGGCGTGGAATAAGTTCGGATGGCAGCATGTATTAATTCTTGCAACGGCATCTTTCCGACGCTAGTATAGTAGGCAGTCAGTATCTTTGCAGGCGTCCCGGCATCGTAAATTTTCAAAGTCGTAATATGAATAATCGCTCGACAACAGGAGAAAACCAGATGAAATGTGTTAAATGGGTTGTCACAGCAACGATATTGGCTACAGTACTAATTGGCTGCGCGCAGACGCCGTCCATGCCCCAAGTCCAACAGAAATACAAGGACGGTGAGTTGCCAGTTCCTATGGAGTACAAGAGCTGGCCTAAATTTTTATCCGATATACAGCGCATGGATACCAAACAAGTACGTGAAATCTATATCAATCCTATTGGACATAGCACAAAAATGGGTGAGGCTTTCCCCAACGGTACTATTTCTGTAATGGAAATCTACAAGGCGCGTGAGGCGGCTGACGGCACTCCGCTGAAAGGCGCCGATGGTAAATTTGTAAAGGGTGAGTTATTGAAAGTGGCGGTAATGGGCAAAGGTGCTGGCTGGGGAGAAAGCGTAACGCCTCCGGAACTCAAGAATGGCGACTGGGTATATGCCATGTATCTGGCCGATGCAAAAACGAAAGCGCCGGATGATACCAACACCTGTCGCGCCTGCCATTTGCCACTGACAGACAAGGACTACATTTTTCGCTATGACGAGTATTTCCAGAAGCGTATAAACTAACATATGCGATTGCTAATTGTGTTCGCCGCCTCAATCAGCGAGCACAATTAGCCCGGATATTTCATCAGGCCGGCCCGAGAATTATCGTAAGCGGCATGGATAATGGCATTTGACCAATAGAAGAGCTGAGACCCAATCTGTACCGATAGCCTTCGCGGGTGCTGACGGGCGTTTTGGCGGCGAACCACCTCGCATTATCCCGTGATACGGTGAAATATACGGGCTAGCTGAGTTTGCCGTGGCATTGTTTATACTTCTTTCCTGATCCGCATGGACATGGGTCGTTGCGACCAACCTTCCCGCCCTGGCGCACGAACGGTTGATGTTTCTCCAGGCTCTGTTCTTCGCGGCCTTCATGATCTCCCGCTTCATCCAGCGCCTCCTCGTAAGCCGCGTGGTGGTATTGCACGTTTACTGGCGCGCGCTGTGTTTCCGCCACCGCTTCCACCTGTTGCTCACTTCTTATCTGGACAGTCAGGAGTATCCGGGTGACCTCTGTCTTGATCTCTTCAAGCATGGTGGTAAATAGCTCAAAGGCTTCGCGCTTATACTCCTGCTTTGGATTTTTCTGGGCATACCCTCGCAAATGAATACCCTGACGCAGATGATCGAGCGCTGCCAGATGCTCCCGCCAGTGGGTATCGAGGCTTTGCAGCATCACCGCCCGCTCATACTGATGCATAACGTTGACGCCGACCTGATCCACCTTCCCGGAATAATGTTCGTGCGCTATCCCGGCAATGCGCTGGTGAAGGCTCTCTTCATGTAAGTCAGGCTCTTTCTCCAGCCATTCCCGCAACGTCAATTGCAGCTGATATTCGGCAACCAATGCCTTTTCCAGTCCCGGTATATCCCACTGCTCCTCGACGCTCTGCGGCGGGACATAGAGGGCGATGAGACCTCCCAGCACATCCCCGCGCATTGCGGTGATTGTCTCTGAAATATCCTGAGATTCGAGAAGCTCGTTACGTTGCTCGTAGATTACCTTGCGCTGATCATTGGCGACATCATCGTATTCCAGCAATTGCTTTCGCATGTCGAAATTGCGGGCTTCCACCTTGCGCTGGGCATTTTCAATGGCACGAGTAACCCAAGGATGTTCAATGGCCTCACCCTCCGGCATGTTGAGCTTCTGCATAATGTTTGCCACACGATCAGATGCGAAGATGCGCAGAAGCGGATCCTCCAGCGAAAGATAAAAGCGGCTGGAGCCAGGGTCGCCCTGACGGCCGGAGCGACCGCGCAACTGATTATCCACGCGGCGGGACTCATGCCGTTCGGTGCCGATAATGTGTAGACCCCCTTGCTTCAACACCTCGTCGTGAAGCAGTTGCCATTGCCCCTGCAATTCCGTAGTGCGCTCAAGCTTGGCCGGCTCGTTTATGGCTTCGTCGGAACGAATACGCTCAAGTTCCGGCTCCGGATTGCCGCCCAGTACAATGTCGGTTCCCCGGCCCGCCATATTGGTAGCGATGGTGATCATTTTCGGACGACCAGCCTGAGTCACGATCTCCGCTTCTCTTGCATGCTGCTTGGCATTGAGTACCTGGTGCGGCAACTGCTCCTGAGTGAGCAGTCCGGATAGCAGCTCATTGTTCTCAATAGAGGTGGTGCCGACCAAAACAGGCTGCCCTCTCTCGTAGCAGTCCTTGATGTCTGCAATGATCGCACGGTTCTTTTCATCCATGGTGCGGAATACCTGATCCATGCGATCATTACGTATCATGGGACGATGGGTTGGAATAATCACCGTTTCCAATCCATAAATCTGCTGAAACTCATAGGCCTCGGTATCAGCCGTGCCCGTCATGCCGGCCAATTTGTGATACATGCGGAAATAATTCTGAAAAGTGATCGAGGCCAGCGTCTGATTCTCTTTCTGGATCGGGACACCTTCCTTTGCTTCCACCGCCTGGTGCAGCCCTTCCGACCAGCGCCTGCCGGACATAAGCCGCCCGGTAAACTCATCGACGATGACTACTTCGCCATCCTGTACCACGTAATGCTGGTCGCGAAGAAATAAAGCGTGGGCACGCATGGCAGCGTAAAGATGGTGGACGAGATTGATATTGGCAGGATCATAGAGGCTGGTTCCCGGCGTTAGCAACCCGCTCTGGGCAAGCAATTTTTCTGCGTGTTCAAAACCCGCCTCACTCAATAGCACCTGCTGGGATTTTTCATCCACGCTAAAATCACCGGGGCTTTTCTCGGTCTCCTGGCGGACAAGTTTTGGAATCAGCACATTCATACGCATATAAACGTCGGTATTGCCTTCCGCCTGGCCGGATATAATCAACGGGGTGCGCGCCTCGTCGATCAGAATGGAATCCACCTCATCAACAATGGCGTAATTAAGTAAGCGTTGTACGCGCTCCACAGGGTGATTCACCATATTGTCGCGCAGGTAATCAAACCCATATTCGTTATTGGTGCCATAGGTTATGCCAGCAGCGTAAGCAGCCTGCTTGTCGCCGTGGTCCATCTGGGAGAGGATCACACCGACACTGATGCCAAGGAACTGATAGATACGCCCCATCCATTCCGCATCCCGCTTGGCGAGATAGTCATTCACCGTTACCAGATGAACACCTTTGTCGGCCAGGGCATTGAGGTATGCTGGCAAGGTCGCCATCAACGTTTTACCTTCGCCCGTGCGCATCTCGGCTATTTTTCCGCTATGCAGTACCATCCCGCCGATTAACTGTACGTCAAAGTGGCGCATTCCGAGTACCCGTTTGCTGGCTTCACGCACTACGGCAAATGCCTCCGGCAGCAAGGCATCGAGAGCTGTTCCATCGGCAATGCGTTGCCGAAACTCATCGGTCTTTGCGCGTAACTCAGCATCGGTGAGCGCAGCAAACCTGGCCTCCAGCACATTGATCGCCCCCACAGCCTGGAAATATTGTTTGATCAGCCGGTCATTTCGGCTTCCGAAGACCTTCTTGAGCAGGTTGTTCAGCATGAAATCTCGAAAAAATTCTATTTAAACAAACGTCCAAAAAATAAGGGGTGAGGTTTTTGGCCTCACCCCCGCAGCAGAGTATTAATCCGGCTCAACTAGGCATCTTCAAGAATCGTGACGGATTTTGCGGCAAGCCCCTGTGCCTGACTTCAAAATGCAGATGCGGACCGGTGGAACGGCCAGTGCTGCCCACTTCCGCGATCTTCTGTCCCCGCACCACTACCTGGCCCACTTTGACCAAACGCTTGGATGCATGGGCATAACGGCTGACGAGATCATTGCCGTGGTCAACATCGATCATATTACCATATTCGGAATGGAAACCGGAATACACCACCATGCCTCCCGCCGCTGCGACTATCGGGGTGCCTGTTGCGGCTGTGAAATCAACGCCTTCGTGGAAAACACTCCTCCCGGTGAAAGGATCAATACGCACGCCAAATCCGGAGGAGTGCCACTTTGTGCTTACCGGCATAATGGAAGGAAGCATTTTTTTCTTGAGCCTGTCTTGCATCATCACGGAATCCAGCGCGCCAAGCTTGTCAGCACGGTCATCCAATATGAGCGATAGTTCCTGCATTTTATTGCTGACTTCTGAAAATGACATATCATGGGACGGCAGAGTAGAAGTGACTCCTCCCTGCCCCGGACGCTGATTGAATAGAAATTCCTGCGGTTTGATTCCTGACAATTCCGCCAGGCGCGCACCCACCGAATCGAGCCGTAACAGTTGAGCCTGCATCTGGCCCATCCTCACCGCCATTGCGTTAAGGCTATCGCGCAAATATGACTGCGTCTTTTGATGTTCTTCCGCCTGCACGCTTAAAACCAGGGATCTCAAAGTGGGACTGTCAATCTTGTCCGCGTAACGCAGGGAAAGATAATTCAGTCCCATCGCCAGCAACACAGCGCTTAACAAGAACCCCCCCGCGAAAAGCGCAATATGCATGCGAGTTAAGGTCAGGGTTCTCGCCTTTGCCAAATTATTGGAAACTAGAATAATATTCATCTTTATTCCCTAATCATTGCTCAGCCATGGCCGCACGCAAGATCAATTTTTACCTCGGCGCTCTCAGCACTATGCCTGATTATCAAAGACTATTCAGCTACGTGGACAAGTTAACTGCGATGCAACAAGTATTCATGGAAATCGCCCCGCCTCAATTGGCTCAACGCTGCACTCTTGGCGGGTTCTTCGAAGGGAACCTGACCCTATACGCCCACAACGGTGCGATTGCAGCGAAACTCAGGCAAATTCTGCCATCGTTATTATTAAAATTTCAAGCGAGGGGTTATGAGGTTACTGCAATTCGGATTGCTGTGCAAGCAAATTACCATGCTATTGGCGGGAATGACTTCTTCGCTAACTTGTCAGCGAACAGACCGCGAATAGGCCGGGCGGGTATAGAAAGTCTGAATAGACTTGCAGCAGAATTGCCCCCATCACCCTTAAAAAGCGCTATCGAATCATGGTTGAAAAAGGAAACCAGAATTATATAGAACTGCTAAGAGCTACGTCACGACCTATCTAATTCAAGTCCTATCTGTTTCTGCCGACTGGGGAATTCTTCAGGAACCTCTTGGAAATAAAGGTTATGTAGTCCTCGCACCAGTGATTCAGTTGCTTCATCACGTTCTTGCATCTGTACGATTACACATATAAACGTAATTACGTTTAAGGGTCTCAACTATGATGGACGGCCATTCCGTTCAATTCTGGACTTCTGGCTGGAGTAACTGATGATGCATTCCATGCCTTGAGCGAAAGGTGATTGCCTCCTTGACGGCGAAGTACGCTGCCTTCCTAGTAGTGTTCTTCGACACAGCTGCTTGGCTATCTGGCTTATTGCATCTGTTTC
>JBDTWQ010000149.1:0-3219 GCA_040006595.1 Nitrosospira sp. | reverse complement strand
GTTTGACATTTCTTACTCCGATTTCTGCTGAATATTCAGCAATGCGTTTAGAAAACACATAGGGATCATTCAACTATCAATATAAAGCCGCCTGTAATTCCGGATAATAGTCAGCTTTGATCCGATCGATAAAATTCACCAGATTCGTTTTCGACAAACCGTGTTCCTTGATCGGCGATTCGCTTGGGCATCAAATGTATTTATCAAGAGCCCGAAAGCACTGGCATCAAGGGTCGTGGGTGTATTGCCCAGCAAATACTTCTTGTCCCCCAGGCATGCCGCCAGCGCATCGATATCTGCTGGCCAAGTGCGAAAACCTCTTCGGCCTTATGGCGACCCATACCATGCCCGTGAATTTGCTATTCGATCGTGTGGTGATAATAAATAGCCTTAATTCACCGATGTTTGGCGGTATGGGCCCAAACAATAGGGTGCCCAATGAAGATGCTCCTCAAGCAAACGCTGCATTGCTACAGATAGTGCCAGTTCTGCTGGATTCAACCCTGTATCCAAATCCTTTAAGGTGCAGTGCGATAAAACCTGAATCCGCCAAGACTTCATCACCATCTTCGATATAAGGAAGCTTGCCTTTCGGCGCCTCTGACGGCAGCGTCATTTTTATTTCGTACTCGATGTTTGCCATTCGCAAATAGGTTTCTGTTTTACAACAGAAAGGACTCTAATTAGGAATGCCCCATTTACGCTCGAACTGGTAGAATTTCAACATAATAAAAATCCTATGGTTAGCCTGCCAGACCTACCAGATTTATGACTTTCAATAAGCAAGTTAGCAAAGTCTACCTTAATATATTGCAAAATGCAAGTAACTATACTATATTATTCATTCGATTAATTTTTCCCGGATAAGTAAGCTATGAAAGACGATAAAACGACGGAAGGAAAATTTACTTTTGAGCGATCATGCTGCCCGATCACCAATGCGTTGGATATTTTTGGGGATAGATGGACGCTGCTCATCATTCGGGATCTGGTATTAGGCAAGAGGCGCTACCAGGAATTGATATCCTCAGCAGAAAAAATCGCTTCAAATATCCTTGCGGACCGGCTGAAAAAATTGGAAGCTGCGGGTCTTGTTACCCGACGGGCCTATCAACAGAAACCTGCACGTTACGAGTACTTCCTGACGGAGAAAGGCGAGAGTCTGAGGCCTGTGCTGGTGGCTATAATCTCGTGGACTCAGGAGCATTACCCCGATACTCAGGTATTTCCTGCGGTCGGGCAAGGTCAGGCAACTTGACATGCATCAGACACCCGGAGCCGTTGAGCGGCGGTGTAAATAGGGAGCAATCAGCGATTATCAGGAACAGGCAAGCTTCAATGGCGGATCTTGTAACCTTTCTTCAGCATTTGCAATGTCAACCATGATACTGCCAGGAAACACATCGCCAGAATTCCAAGGCTAAGGTAGGGTGACACATCGGAGGTGTGGAAGAAACCATAGCGAAACCCGTCAATCATGTAGAAGAAGGGATTCAAGTGCGACAATCCCTGCCAGAATGGCGGCAATGAATGGATTGAGTAGAATACCCCGGATAAAAACGTCAGCGGCAGGATTACAAAGTTCTGGAAGGCGGCAAGCTGATCAAACTTTTCCGCCCAGATACCCGCGATAATGCCTAACGCGCCCAGCAACGCAGTGCCCATCAAGGCGAATATGAACACCCACAGAAACGAGTACAGAGGCAGTTCAAAAAAAACGAGGGTCACCATGTATACACCCAGCCCGACTGCCAGACCACGGGCTATCGATGCCAGTACGTAGGCCATGAATATTTCCTGATAAGAAAGAGGCGATAACAGAATAAAAACGAGATTACCTGAGACTTTCGATTGAATCAGGCTGGAAGAAGAGTTAGCGAAAGCGTTTTGCAGCATAGCCATTATCACCAGGCCGGGAATCAGAAAAACTGTGTAGGTCACACCGGGATAGGCTTGCACATGTTCTTCCAGCGCATGGGAAAAAATCATTAGATAGAGCAACGTAGACAGCATTGGGGCAAATACGGTTTGGAATCCGACTTTCCAGAATCGCAGCAATTCCTTATAGAGCAGGGTAAGAAATCCGATCATACGGATATGGATTCCGGGCTTTCGGTGTTGCCCATGATTTTCACAAACACCTCTTCCAGATCAGGCTGCAACACCTGCATTTCCAGGATTTGTACCTGCGCTACACGCAACGCAGCCATCACATTTTCAAGCTGGGAATATTCTTTGATCGCCAGCATGTAGTATCCTTCCTCGCGGCTACTGATTAACGGTTGTAGTGTCGCAGGCAGCGTATCAGGTGACAACCGCAGCCGTACCACGCATCCGGAAATGCTATTGATGAGATTTCTGATGCTATCGAGTGCGACGATATTACCTTTTTTGAGCATCGCTACGCGGCTGCATAAGGCTTCTGCTTCATCGAGGTAATGGGTGGTAAGCACAATGGTGTGACCGTTACGGTTTAATTGTTTAATGAAACGCCAAAGTGCCTGGCGCAATTCCACATCCACGCCCGCAGTGGGCTCGTCCAGAACGATTACCGGGGGCTTGTGCACCAATGCCTGCGCCACCAGCACGCGCCGCTTCATGCCGCCGGACAGCGAACGCATGTTCACGTCGGCCTTGTCGGCAAGGTCCAGATGGTGAATTATCTCGTCAATCCAGGCGCTGTTTTTCTTCAAGCCGTAATATCCAGATTGAATCACCAGAGTTTCTCGAACGGTAAAGAACGGGTCAAACACCAATTCCTGCGGCACCACGCCCAATGTGCGACGGGCTTCACGGTAGTTGGCCACAACGTCGTAGCCCATAATTCTGACGCTGCCGCTGCTGGCGAGAGTCAGGCCCGCAATGATGTTAATCAGCGTAGTCTTGCCTGCGCCGTTGGGGCCGAGCAAAGCGAAAAATTCGCCGGTATTGATTTCAAGGTCGATGTTGCCCAAAGCATGCAATGCACCGAAGCGCTTGTGGACCTGCCTGACTTCGATTGCCAGAGTCATGGGAAAGATGATTTCAATGGGTACGATTCGGTTTTAAAAGCAAGGCAATCCAGCTTTTTAATGTAAACGATAACCGCGCTATCTTTCATTGCTCGATCTCATTACCTTATTATTCTTTCTATCGGGAATTGAGGAGTAATTTAGTTACATACATTTTCAAGCGCATCCATCATCATTTCAGCGGAGTTGAAGCCGGTCTGATCGGCAA
>JBDTWQ010000148.1:0-4400 GCA_040006595.1 Nitrosospira sp. | reverse complement strand
AAATGATACCAAACAGAGTCTTGTGAGTGAATTTGAGCGGTTGACCGAATACTTCCTCCGAGAAAACGATACCGCTGATGAGCGTCAGCGTGAGCAGTATGAATCCCACCCAGATGATACGGAACAACAATTTCTCCATCGTCAGAAGGGGGGGCAGATTGATCAGTACCGATGGCATGGACGGATGATGCAGGCGACGCTCCACCACAGCCATTAGCAATGCATGGAGCGCGGCGATGGTAAGCAGACTGTATGCCAGCATGGCGATCGAAATGTGCGCCTTGAAAGCGGGCAGCTCGGTATTGGCCAGGGGACGTAGCGAGGGAAACACCAGGGGAAACAGCACTGCCACTGCCGCCACCGGTGCAACCAGGGTTTGCAACCCTTCCAGGCGGTAAAAGAAACCGGACAGCCAGTAAATCAAGGCGGTGAGCCATACGATAGATGAAACCGCGCTGCCCACGCCAAAACTTAATCCGACGCCCGAGAATACAGATTGATAAAGCGTATAACCGTGCAGCGCCAGTGGTACAAGAATGGCGTAACGTTCCCATCCTGCCGCTATAATGACGTTATCCGCGGATCGTGCGGGCGCATTCCATCTGGTGCGCCAGAAATGCCAACCGATCAGTCCATAAAGCAGGCAGGCGACAAGATAGGCTAGAATACCGGACATTGATATTGCAGATTAAAGCGGAATTCCGGCTAGTCTACACCAATTTTTCTTGAGGGGCATTCAAGCATGTTTGACAATCTTACCAGCCGGCTTTCCGGCGTCATCAAAACGCTGAGAGGCGAAGCGCGGCTGACTGAATCCAACATCCAGGAAGCATTGCGTGAAGTACGCATGGCGCTGCTGGAAGCCGACGTAGCCTTGCCAGTGGTTAAGGAATTCATCGCACGCATCAAGGAAAAGGCTGTCGGCCAGGAAGTGATGGGCAGCCTTTCGCCGGGACAGGCTCTGGTAGGCGTGGTGCATCAGGAACTGATTGCCCTTATGGGGGGGCAGAAGGCCGACATCAACCTGGCTACCGTGCCGCCCGCAGTCATTCTCATGGCGGGATTGCAGGGTGCCGGCAAGACTACCAGCAGCGGGAAGCTCGCCAAGTGGCTGATGGAACAGAAAAAGAAAAAAGTGTTATTGGTTTCCTGCGACACCTATCGTCCCGCTGCCATTCAACAACTGGAACTGCTGGCCAAACAAACCGATGCGGACTTCTTCCCGGTTCAGACAGGGCAACAGCCCAAAGAAATTGCCGCCGCTGCGCTGGACTTCGCCCGACGGCATTTCCACGATGTAATGATTGTAGACACCGCCGGACGGTTGGCTATCGACGAAGCAATGATGGAGGAAATCAGAGAGCTGGAAACGCTGCTGAATCCTATTGAAACGTTATTCGTGGTGGACGCAATGCAAGGGCAGGACGCGGTCAACACCGCCAAAGCGTTTGCCGAGGCATTGCCTTTAACGGGCATCATCCTCACCAAGCTCGACGGCGATGCCCGCGGCGGTGCGGCCCTGTCAGTGCTTCAAGTCACTGGCAAGCCGATTAAGTTTGCCGGCGTAGCGGAAAAGTTGACTGGATTGGAAGCATTCCACCCCGACCGCATGGCCTCGCGTATTCTCGGCATGGGCGATGTGCTGGGATTGATTGAGGAAGCCCAGCGGGGTGTCGATCAGCACGAAGCTGAGAAACTGGCAAAAAAAATAAAATCGGGTAAGAGCTTCGATCTGAACGATTTTAAAATGCAGTTTCAACAAATGAGAAATATGGGTGGCATGAGTGCCATGATGGACAAACTGCCCGCGCAATTGACTCAAGCCGCTCAGAAGGTAAAAATTGACGACAAAGTCATGGGTCGCACCGAAGGCATTATCAATGCTATGACGCCACAGGAGCGCGTCAAACCGGAAATCCTGAAAGCATCACGCAAACGTCGTATTGCTAGCGGAGCAGGCGTTACTGTACAGGAGGTAAATCGCTTGCTGGGGCAATTCGAACAAACGCAGAAAATGATGAAAATGATGAATAAAGGAGGAATGGCCAAAATGTTGCGGGGGATGAAAGGAATGCTCCCGGGAATGCGGTAATGTCAGAACCGTAGAAATCCGATGTCGGGAGCCGTTTATTCTGCGGCCGGTACTTTTTCGAGTCCCATAACAGGCGTACCCACTTTTATCTTTCTCGTCTTGAACCAGCCAAGATTCATTTCAAGCGCATATTTTGCCGCGCCGGCAGAACTATGTGCTGTTTTAGTGTTGGGCACCATATCTTCAGTGTTGAGAATCACCCCTTTCTCATCGAGAAAGGCGACACTCAGCGGAATAACTGTATTCATCATCCACATGCTGTGATGTCCGGTATAGGGAAACACAAATAGCATTCCGCTATTTTCGCCCATAGACTGCCGAAACATCAGTCCCTCTGAACGGGCAGGATGGGTATGCGCGACTTCGACGACGAGGGTATGGCCCGAAATCTTGAGTTGGCTTACCGGCATTTCTGCGCTAACCGGCGCAGACAGAAGAAAAATAAAAAAAATCGCAAGAATACGCATTAGCGTGAATCCGGGGGGTTAGCGTACTGGCTACAAAGTTGAAGGCTAAGTGGGCAGGAAGTGTTTGCGGGTCAAGGTGCCCAACTTAAAATGAGCGGTCAACTCCTGCATTCAGGTTCAATGTTTGCCGGTACTGCCAAAACCATTCGCGCCCCGGTGACTTTGCTCGAAGTCATTTACCACGTTAAAACTCACTTGCACCACCGGTACCACGACAAGTTGCGCGATGCGCTCCAGCGGATTCAAGGGGAAAGGGATATGTCCGCGATTCCAGCATGAGACGAATATCTGCCCCTGGTAATCGGAATCGATAAGCCCGACCAAGTTTCCCAATACAATACCATGCTTGTGACCTAGCCCAGAACGCGGAAGCACCATCGCGGCAAGGCCGGGGTCGGCAAGATGGATGGCAATGCCAGTGGGAATGAGCTTAGCTTCGCCAGGTTCGATAGTCATTACCTGTTCAATGCAGGCCCGCAAATCAAGACCTGCAGCGCCTGCGGTCGCATAAGCCGGCAACTGGTTTTTCAGACGCGAGTCGAGAATTTTGATATCAATTTTTGTCATGGCAGCACGTCAGGATTTTTCTGTTTTTCACACAGCGATGCGATATGTTTGATCAAACGTCGCGCCTGCTCAATCTTTGGCGCTTTCAGTAGATGGTATTTGCCTTCGCTGTCGAATAGGGTCAACGCGCTTTCATCGGAACCGATGGCGTCCTGTGCCAGATTGGCAGCGAGCAGCGGCAGTTTTTTCTTGCGCCGCTTGGCTTCAGCATTTCTCTCCAGATTTTCGGTTTCTGCGGCAAAGCCCACACAAAAAGGCGGGTTGGGCAGATTCGCTACATACTCCAGAATATCGGGATTGGGGGTAAGTTCCAGCGTAATGGTCTCGTCAGTTTTTTTTGTTTTCTGTTTGCTGGTACTTATGGCACGGTAATCTGCTACCGCCGCAACACTTATAAAAATATCGACATGGGAAATCTCATTTTTCACAGCCGCCAGCATATCCTGAGCACTCACCACGTTGACGAGCCTGACCGCTGTCGGGGCTTCCAGGCAAACGGGGCCAGAGATAAGAGTGACATCCGCCCCCGCTTCGAGTGCTGCGCGGGCCACTGCATAGCCCATTTTTCCAGAACTTAGATTAGTGATTCCCCGAACCGCATCAATGGCCTCGTAAGTAGGACCAGCGGTAATGAGTATACGCTTGCCTTGCAACAGCTTGGGTTGAAAAAAAGCGTGCACCATTTCAGCGAGTTCATGTGCTTCCAGCATGCGGCCCATGCCGGTCTCGCCGCAGGCTTGGGCGCCACTGGCGGGGCCGAATATCGTCACACCATCGCGCCGAAGCGTAACAAGGTTGCGCTGAGTCGCAGGACTTTCCCACATTTGCCGATTCATGGAGGGGGCGATCAGCAAGGGACAATCTCGCGCGAGGCACAGCGTCGAGAGCAGATCATCAGCAAGGCCATTGGCGAGTTTGGCAATAAAATCCGCGCTGGCAGGAGCGATAAGAATGACATCCACGTTGCGCGAAAGATTAATATGAGCCATGCTGTTGGTAATGCTGGCGTCCCAGAGGTCGGTGAATACCGGTTTACCAGTTAATGCCTGCAACGTCGCTGTGCCAACGAAGCGCTGAGCCGACTCAGTCATTACCGCTTGCACATCCATGCCATCATTTATCAAAAGGCGCGCCAGTTCCGCTGCCTTGTATGCAGCCACTCCGCCGGTCAACCCCAGCAGCAAGTGCCTGGCATTGGAAGAGCGCGTGTCAGTTATATGCACAAGGAGTCGTTTTTGTCAGGAAAAATGTGAGTTTAACCTAAATCCGGCAGT
>JBDTWQ010000147.1:0-5529 GCA_040006595.1 Nitrosospira sp. | reverse complement strand
TGGGGGTTGCATGATGGACACAGCTGGCTGAAACAGGGTATAGCGGCGCAAAACGGAAAGACCCAGCTGGAGCGGGAGTGGCAAGATCTGACGGAACCCGCGCGTATTCTGGTTTCACATGTTGGCAATATGCAGGTGAAGGCGGATCTGTCTGAGTTATTTTCCCGCTGGAAAGCGGAGCCGCAATGGATCGCCGCCGTTGCGTATCAGTGCGGCGTGCGCAATTACTATACGGACCCCGCACAGCTCGGCAGCGACCGCTGGGCAGCACTGGTTGCAGCGTGGGATTCGCAACGGCAGGGTTGTCTAGTGGTGGATGCCGGCACCGCCATGACAGTTGACGCGCTTTCCGATACAGGGGAGTTTCTAGGCGGTATCATTACCCCGGGTGTTGATCTGATTCAGAAAATATTATTCGAAAATACCGCATCGCTCAAACTTGAGGACGGAAAGTTTCGCGATTATCCCGACAGCACGGCCGACGCCATATACAGCGGTGCGATGCACGCATTGGCTGGCGCAGTGGAACGCATGGCCGCGTTGCTTACCATCACGCTGGGCCATGTGCCTGACTGCATCCTCAGCGGCGGTGCGGCGCAGCAGTTACAGCCCCAACTTAATATAAACACCAAGGTGATGAATAATCTGGTGCTGGAAGGCCTGATATTAATTGCTCATGAGAGTTCTGAAATACCGCTGTAAATTCAAGTCTTGAATACCGGATGTGTAGTCTAGAATTTATTTTGCCTCGCCGCACCTGACCTGGGAACACATGTCCGTTTTTCAGCACACAACCTTTTATACTACTGTCAATCAGTTGCAGCACCTGCCGCCGCCGGATGGGGTGGAGATTGCCTTTGCCGGGCGTTCCAATGCGGGTAAGTCCAGTGCTATCAATTCGCTCACCACTCGTGGCCGTCTTGCTTTCACCAGCAAAACGCCCGGACGTACCCAGCACATAAATTTTTTTCAACTGGGAAGCGGTCGTTTTCTCGTGGATCTTCCTGGCTACGGCTATGCTAAAGTACCGGCTGCAATCCGTCAGCATTGGGAACACCTGCTCAGCACCTACCTCCAAACCCGGGAATCTCTCCACGGCATGGTCCTTATTATGGACGTGCGGCATCCCTTAACTCCTCTTGACCGGCAGATGCTGGACTGGTTTGCATCAACCGGAAAGCCGGTACATGTCCTGCTCACCAAGTCGGATAAGCTTAGCAGGCAACAGACCGGGAAAATCCTTAAAGATGTGCTGCTTTTTTTACGCGAAACTTATCCGCAATGCAGCGTACAATTATTTTCCAGCATGACCAAGGAAGGGGTCGAAGAGGCCACTGCCTTGCTGGGCACATGGTTTGGATTAGATACGAAGTTGATACAGGAACTAAATTCTGCGCAAAATCAAAATAAGCTGAAAATAAAAAACCCCCGGTTAAAGGGGAATAAAACCGGGGGCAAACTACCTTAATAGGGATTAAGGTACCCGCTCAGGGAGGAAAAGCGGGAGACAATCAAACACCGTCTATTCATAAGATAGAAAATCTGCGTACAAGTTCCCAATTTTTAATTTTTTATCAAATTTATTCTTTTTTAGGTCAATCATGTCAGCTTTCAGTCAGTTTCCCCAGAAAAGAATGCGCCGCATGCGCCGTGACGAGTTTTCCCGCCGCCTGATGCGGGAGACTCATTTGCATTCAGGTCACCTCATTTATCCGGTATTTGTACTCGACGGCGAGAAGCGCGAAGAAACGGTATCCTCAATGCCGGGAGTAGTACGTCAGAGTCTGGATTTACTAATGTATCGAGCGGAAAAATGCCTGCAACTCGGCATACCCGCAATGGCCATTTTTCCCGTTATCGAGCCCAGTCTGAAAAATCTCACTGCCGCTGAGGCCTTCAACCCGATGGGGCTTGTACCTCATATAGTCAGTGAGCTGAAGAAACGCTTTCCTGAGCTTGGTGTTATTACTGACGTTGCGCTGGATCCCTACACCAGTCATGGCCAGGATGGTCTGATCGATGCCAATGGATATGTAATGAACGACGAAACTGTGAAAGTATTGGTACAGCAGGCGGTGACACATGCCCAAGCCGGTGCTGACGTGGTTGCGCCATCGGACATGATGGACGGACGCATCGGCGCGATCCGAGCCGCGCTTGAGAGCCAAAAATGCACTCACACCCGCATTCTCGCTTACTCTGCGAAATATGCTTCCGGTTTCTATGGCCCTTTTCGTGATGCGGTGGGCTCGGCCGCCAACCTGGGCACAGGAAATAAATATACCTATCAGATGGACCCGGCCAATTCAGACGAGGCGCTATGGGAAGTAGGGCTGGATTTGGAAGAAGGTGCTGATATGGTGATGGTGAAGCCTGGCATGCCTTATCTCGATATTGTCCGGCGAGTAAAGGACCAGTTCGGCGCACCTACATTTGTCTACCAGGTCAGTGGAGAATATGCCATGCTCAAGGCCGCTGCGCAAAACGGCTGGTTGGATGAAAAAACTTGCGTTCTTGAATCATTGCTTGCCTTCAAGCGAGCGGGTGCCGATGGCATTTTAACTTATTACGCACTGGATGCGGCGGAGTGGCTAAACCAGGAAAAATAGGCAATTGCAGCAGGTCTCAATCATCCGGTTTTAATGTGATAAGAATTCCTTTATTACCTCCTCAGCTGATTTAAGCGCCTCGTCAGCTTTATTGTCCGTTTCGGGCGGTAACTGCTCCTGAAGAAAATATTCTGTCATCGTACCGCCGGCATCGCGCAAACCGGTTTCTGAATTAATTTTGGCTGCCGTAATGCCTGGCGGGGGCGTATAAGCCGCCACTGGAACGCCTTTCAATGCTTTGCTCATATAACTCATCCACATCGGCAGGGCTGCGTGGCCTCCGGTTTCGTTATTACCCAAGGGTTTGGGGTTGTCGAAGCCAATCCACGAGATAGCAACCAGGTCGGCCTGATATCCACAAAACCACGCATCGACGTGATTGTTGGTAGTGCCTGTTTTTCCCGCCAGGTCCGTACGGCCCAACTGTTTTGCCTTGGTCGCGGTGCCTCGCTGGATTACATCCTGCATCATGCTGGTCATAAGAAAAGCATTGCGCGGATCTATTATCTGCTTTGCCTGTTCCGCCGCCAGCGTCGGCTGTGATTGCTCCAGTATTTTGCCTCTCTCATCCTCTATGCGTTTAATGAAATAGGGGGATACGCGAAAACCTCCATTGGCGAATGCCGCGTAACCCACCGCCATCTGCATCGGTGTAACCGACCCGGCGCCTAAGGCCATAGGCAAATAGGGAGGATGCTGTTTGGGATCGAAACCAAAGCGGGCGACGTAATCCTGCGCATATTGGACGCCGATCGCCTGGAGAATACGAATCGACACCAGATTCTTGGATTTGGCAAGCCCTTCGCGCATGCGTAATGGACCATCGAAATTACCGTCAAAATTTCTCGGTTCCCAATCCTCGCTTCCAGTTTCCGCGGCGGTAAAAAAGAGCGGCGCGTCATTGATGATGGTCGCGGGCGTAAAACCCTTTTCCAGAGAGGCTGAATAAATGAAAGGTTTGAAACTGGAGCCCGGTTGACGCCAAGCCTGCGTGACGTGATTAAACTGGCTGCGATTGAAATCGAACCCGCCCACTATGGCGCGAATTGCCCCATCTCGCGAATTTATGGAAACCAGCGAAGCTTCGACCTGAGGGAGTTGGACAATATGCCATGCACCCTTTTCATTCTTCAATATACGGATCAACGACCCTCGACGTATATGCTGCTGGTTGGAGCCAGCCTTACTGGTAAGAAATTTTTGTGCGAACTTGAGGCCATCGCCGGTAATTTCGATGATTTCCCCACCCTTGCGATATGCCTTGACAAATTTTTGATCAGCGGCCAGCGCCACGGCAGCATGAATATCACCGCTATCGGGTACTTCCTGGAGCGCATCTTCCAGTGTTTCCTCCGGGTCAGAGTCATTCTTGGTCAGATCAATAACCGCCTCGGGGCCACGATAGCCGTGACGCCTGTCATAATCCATCACGCCCTGACGCACTGCTTTATAGGCTGCTTCCTGATCCAGTTTTTTTACCGTGGTATAGACTCTGTAACCCTTGATGTAGGCATCCTCCTGGTAACGTTCGTACACGGCCTGACGGGCCATTTCCGCTACATAATCAGCGCGCACGGTGAATTCCTGTGATTCGCGTTTGACATGCATCGGTTGTTTTTCCGCTTCCTTGAATTCCTGATTGGAAATATAGCCTAAATCGTGCATGCGCCGGAGCACGTAGAGTTGACGTGTTTTGGCGCGCTTGATATTGACCACGGGATTGAAGCGGGAGGGTGCTTTGGGAAGACCTGCGAGCATAGCCGATTCAGCAAGGTTGATGTCATTCAGGGTTTTACCAAAATAAACCTGCGCCGCGGCAGCAAAACCGTAGGCGCGTTGTCCGAGATAAATCTGGTTGAAATAAAGTTCGAGGATTTCATCTTTGCTTAAACTGTGTTCGATCTTGAATGCAAGTAAAGCCTCGCTGAATTTCCGAGTCAGTGTTTTTTCCTTGGTCAGGAAAAAATTCCGCGCGACCTGCATCGTAATGGTACTGGCTCCCTGGCGTACGCCGCCGGAAGCGAAATTGGAATAGGCGGCGCGCAGTATGCCGATGTAATCCACCCCGCCGTGCTGGTAGAACCGGTCATCCTCGGCAGCGAGGATCGCCTGTTTCAGACGCTGTGGCGCCGTATTGATTTTAACCACCTGGCGGCGTTCTTCGCCAAATTCTCCGATCAGGAGACCTTCGTCACTGTAGACGCGTAAGGGAATTTTTGGGCGGTAATCGGTTAACGCTTCAAGCGAGGGAAGCGTGGGGATGGTAACCAGCGCTGCAAAACCGGCCAGAAGAATGGCAAGCAGACTCAACGCAAATAACGCGGCGATTGGATAAATCCACCAGCGGGCTAGCATGCGGGGTGAATTTTGAAGAAGAGGGTAATAACGAATATCCGCAATTTATAGGAGGCCGATTTCAATCCTGAATGCAAAAGAGTGGCGAGATAAGGGTCGAACGTACCAGAGGTTTCTGAGGCCCTATTTTTTCCATTATCCTATTCTTGGCGCTGCCACAGTTAAACCTGAATCCGGCAATTGATTGCTCATTTTGTCAATTTAGCCCTGATCCACAACAATTTGTTGGACCACTTGACCTTCACCTTTTGAGTAAGTTCGCTACAAAGACGGATTGCAAGCGGCGCATGACTGTTGTTGTTCGCAACGCCTTGGAATGGAATGACCATTCCGCGTCGTCGCACCTTGCCCTGCACCCAAAAACCGCACACTCCACTCCGTCCAACTGCCGGATTCAGATTAATGCATGCAATTATAAAGTATGCGCTGAAAAGAATACGTAACATATCGTTACATATGGCCTTGAATAACAAAAAGTGTTGAACAATCCGGGTTGGTTGTTTCTATGCGGCTAGTGTCCGAAAAAGAAAACCAGACATAAGCATCGGTGGAATTCAACACTAAA